>NZ_JBJEXT010000007.1:0-65121 GCF_051886055.1 Mitsuokella apri
TTGCCGGCATGGTCGTCCTCATGGATGTACACGCGGGCGGCAGCATTACGGCCATCCTCATCGGCCTTTTGAGCGCTGTTTTCTGGGGCCTCGCAAGCATTTTTGTCAAGCTCAAGCTGTCGGATGTCAACGCCATTTCGCTGACGACCTGGCAGATGGTCTGTGCCTCACTGACTTTGCTCGTCTATACGGCCATCGTACCGCAGGGACCGGTCATCTGGAACAAAGAATCCATCCTGTGTTTGCTTTATAACGGCGTACTCGCTTCCGCCCTGGCCTTCTTCCTCTGGAGCTGGATTCTGCAGCATATTGAAGTCAGCAAGGCCTCGGTGGCCGTACTGGCCGTGCCAATCGTCGGCGTCGTCGGCGGCATCATCTGTCTTGGCGAACCCATGACGCTCCATATCCTTCTCGGCATGCTCATGATTATGGCGGGCATCTACGTCGTCGTCACGGCTAAGGCGAAGGTCAGAAGGTAAGTAAATTGTCTTGAAGCATTCGCAAACATTCGTACATGATAAACAAGCGGCTCCGGCATTTTGCCGGAGCCGCTTGTTTTATTCTTTTGGGGGAGAAGTATTCTTGACCCAGTCCCGCCGGTACTGCCCCGGCGTCATGCCCATGAGATTTTTGAAGACGCTCTGGAAGTAGTTGGAGTTATTGTAGCCGCATGACAGGGCGATGTCCGTAATGCTGCGGTCTGTGCTGATCAGCAGATTCTGAGCTTCCCCGATGCGCCGCCTGATGATGTACTGCATTGGTGAATAGCCGATATGTTCTTTGAAGGCATGGGCGAGGTAATAAGGATTAAAATTCAAATCTTCGGCAATGGATTTCAGGGTGATTTCTTCACGGTAATGATGGTCGATGTAAGCCTTGACGGTCAGTCCTAAGGATTCTTCCTGCTGCTGTGGCTTTTGCCCGTGTCTGCGCAGCTCAAAATCGAGTTTGTCTAAGATGACAGCCGTGAGGGCGTCGAGCAGGGAAACAGGATTTCCTGTTCGCGCCATTTTTGTCAGGGCCTGAAAAAGCGCATAGATTTCAGGGAAGGAATCGCCAAGGTGCAGGAGCGGAGCATAGCAGTCTCCGACCATGGCATTGGGCCGTCGTTTTGTCCGCTTGAAATCCGAGACAGACAGGCAGCTGGTAGCCAGGTCACCCTCGACTGTTGTTTCGTCATGCAGAATGCCGCTGTCGAAAAAGAGGATATCGCCTTTGCCTGCGAGGTAATGGCCTGTGTCAATATTGAAGCTGCCATGTCCGGCTGTCACGAGGATGATTTCTGCGCGGTCTGTGTGCATGTGCATTGTGCGCGGCAGTTTGCCATGACGCGAATCGATATCACAGACACTGCGAAGATGGCAGCTGGAATCTTGGGCAGAATGAGGTCCATTCGTCCGCGGGATAAAATATTGAAGCAAAATATCACCTTCTTAGCAGCATGAGAGCAAGATAATAGAGGATTTTTCGAAGACATGGCATGGTATTTTTGGCAGAGCGTGCTGTTTCAACACTTTATTTGCGTCATTCTTTTCTGAAAAACGACAATAACATAAAGGAAAATAAGCTGAAATACCAATATAATAATAACTGTAAACAATAAATAAACAAGCATCTGTTCATTCGTCATCTATATTATACCATGTACAGATGCCAGATTCAGGAAAAGGGGAGTATGAAATGAAACTCAGCATGAATGAAGCTACGGCACTCAAATGCAAGGGAACGACGCTGGAGCAGGATCTCGCACTCTGCGAGAAATACGGATACGATATGATTGAGATTCGCACGATGGACTGCCTCAAGAATTATCTGGCAAACCATTCCATAGAGGAACTCGCCGCTTATTTTGCCGCGCATCCGGTCAAGCCATGGGCCTTCAATACGCTTGAGTACTTCAATAATCTGCCGGAGGCAGATTATAAGGAAACGTTGCGCAAACTGCGTGAGATGTGTGAATGGGGTAAGAAAATTGGCTGCAAGACCGTCATCACGGTGCCGACGGTCGGACTTAAGAAAGTCACGCGTCAGGCCATCCGCAAATCGACGCTTGCCTGCCTCAAAGAAATGGGCAGTATCTGCGGCGAAGCCGGCATGCGTCTGTCCGTGGAATTTCTTGGCCATCCGGAAGCTTCCCTCAATGATTTTGGCGAAGCCTATGACATCATCTCGGAGCTCGATATGGACAATGTCGGCCTGACGCTCGACTGCTTCCATTTCCACGGCATGCATTCCAGCCTGAAAGACCTCGCTCAGGCTGATGGCAAGAAAATCTTCATTGTTCATCTCAATGATACAGAAGACTTCCAGTATGGCGCTCTGCGCGATGATGACCGCGTATGGCCGGGCGACGGCTGCATTGACCTCGATGGCATCCTGCAGACGCTTAAAAAGATTGGCTGGGCACAGGATGTACTTTCTCTCGAACTTTTCCGTCCGGAGTATTATGCAATGCCGGCTGACGATGTCTATCGCATCGGCAAAGAAAAATCGGAAGCCGTTATCAAACGCAATTTCTGATTTGTATTTGCATACACCCTTCTCTTAAAATGTGCAATAATGGATAATGGTAACAAGGAAACGCATATCTTGAGAGAAGGGATTTTTATGGCAATAGAGGAACCGGGCGTGCTTTGGCGCGATGGCATCTATTTTTATTCGGCCAGCAATTTTGCCAAGCAGCATCTTTTTTATCCAATGTGGGGAGCTAAGTATAAGCTGGACTCACCGTACCGCATCCGCCGCGATTACATGAATGCCTATATGATTCAGTATATCGAAAGCGGGGAGCTGCATTTCAAGCTGCGCGGTGAGCATTTTGTCGCGCGGCAGGGAGAGATTGTGCTGCTGGCCTGCCGTGAGTCAAATGATTATTGGTCCGAGGGACCTTCTGTGGTGAAATGGTTTCATTTCGATGGCCGGGAAGTCGCGCCAATCCTTGAGCATATTTATGAGACAAATGGCTCGGGACACCTCAATGCTTTTTACGGCAAACAGGTAGTCGGACTCGTCGACGATATCCTCAAAGGGCTGAAAAGTGGCGACTGCAGCGAATTCCAGTTTTCGCGCCTTCTGTACAGCCTGCTCTGCCGTCTGGCCGAACAGACGCTTAAGGAGGAGACGCCGGCAGAAGAAGCTGTGCGTCAGTCCGTTGCTTATATCAAAAAGCATTTTGCCGAGCCGATTTCGGTAGCGGATATTGCATCTGCGGTCAATCTGAGTCCGTTTTATTTTACGCGGCTCTTTAAACGCATGATGATGATGCCGCCGCATGTGTACCTGCTCAATTACCGGCTGGACGAGGCAAAGAAGATGCTTGTCTATACGATGGAAAAAATCGATACGATTGCGATGATGACAGGCTTTACAAGCAGTTCGTATTTTGTGCGTGCCTTTCGCCGTGAGATGAATATGACACCGAAAACATTCCGTCATTATTTTTCTGCCAGAGGCAAGTATCATTTCCTTGATAAGTTCCAGGGGAAGGATCGTGCCAAGGATACAGTTCCGGATGAAACTGAGAAGTCAGACACATGAGAGCAAGAAATGAACATTTTTAAGCATGTGGCGATAATGACCTCAGAACTGACCCATGATATGATAATAACAGTTCAGATGAAACAAGCTTGAACGAAGAAAAATGATAAAGTTTTGAACTAGATTATCATAAAGGGAGAGGTCATCATGGAAAAGGTCAAAGTTGGTATCGCAGGTCTCGGTCGTCTCGGCAAGGTTCATGCAGGCAACATCGCGTATAAGATCCCCAATGCGGAGCTTACGGCAGCCTGCTCAATCATGCCGGCTGAACTTGAATATGCCAAGAAAGAACTCGGTGTGACGGATGTTTATACGGATTTTGACGAGATGCTCGCCAAGGCCGATATCGACGCCGTGGCCATTGTCACGACAAGCGGTCTGCACTGCGAGCAGATTGCCAAGGCCCTTGATGCCGGCAAGCACGTCTTCTCGGAGAAACCGCTGGGTGTCAACGTTGAGGAATGCAAGCAGGCAGAAAAGGCTGTAGAGCGTCATCCGGAACTCGCATTCTTCCTCGGCTTCATGCGCCGCTTCGACCCGTCCTATGCATATGCCATGGAAAAAATCAAGGCCGGCCTCATTGGTGAGCCGTATATGGTAAAGGCTACGGGCATTGACCCGGAGGCTCTCGTACAAGGCGCCATCCGCTTTGCGCCGACCTCGGGCGGCATCTTCATCGACATGGCCATCCATGATATCGACCTCATGCGCTGGTTCCTCGGCGAGGACCCGACGGAAGTCTATGCATCCGGTGCGACGTTCAAGCATCCGGAATTCAAGGCTGCCGGCGATGATGAGACGGGCGTAGCGATGTACAAATGCAAGAGCGGCAAAATCGGTTTTGTCCATGTCGGCCGCACGGCTCCGTATGGCTACCATGTTGAAACGGAAGTTGTCGGCACGGAAGGAACGCTGCGCATCAGCCCGGTTCCGGAGAAGAACCTCTGCATGATCTATGATAAGCACGGTGCCGTCAAAGAATGTGTCAGCGGTTTTCCGGAGCGTTTTGCCAAGGCTTATCTCCTGGAGATGCAGGAATTCATCGACTGTGTCCAGACGGGCCGCAAACCGGAAGTCAAAGTTTATGATGGCACGAAGTCCACGCAGATTGCCTTTGCTACGACGCAGTCTTATAAAGAAGGCAAGCCGGTTTCTATTGTATATTGATTTAAAATATAACTTATTGTTCCGTTGTCAATGATTCTGCTTGGCAAGCAGTGAAAACGGTAAAGCAAAAAATGAAAGTTTTCCTTGACCGAGGACAGGAGGGGAGCCTGTCCCCGGCCAGGATATTTCATGAAGCCATTCTTTTTGTTCATGAGATATATGTTTGCCGATGAGAATTGTCGTAATATAATGTAGTTTCATAATGATAGAGCTTTATAGGGCTCAAGAAATGGGAGGGTTTTTTCATGGCAAATCCAGCAAATGCAGCTGCGGAGAATTCCGGCAAGCTGTCCTGGCTCACACGAATTGCGTATGGCCTTGGCGATACGGCACAGAACATTGTCTGGGGTGCAATGAGCATCCTGACGTTCTTCTACACCGACTATGCGGGCATTGATCCTGCAATGGTTGGTCTTGTTTTCCTCATTTCCCGCTGCTTCGATGGTTTTTCCGATGTCGTCATGGGCTTCATCGTGGAGCGTACGAATTCCAAATGGGGCAAATCAAGACCTTGGATTCTCTGGATGAGTGTTCCGTTCGCTCTTTCTATCGTCCTTATTTATACGGTACCACAAGGTTCTTCGGCTCTGCAGTTTGCGTACCTCTTTGTTACGTATAACTTCTGTACAACCGTCTGCTATACGGCACTGAATCTGCCGTATGGTTCTCTTTCGGCGATGATGACGCGTATCTCGAAAGAACGCGATATGCTGTCCATCACGCGTATGACCCTTTCTCCACTTGGTAAAATTCTCTCGGTCTCGGCTACGCTGCCGCTCGTCAAGATGTTTGGCGATAACCAGATGGCCTGGGTCGAAGTCATGAGCATTTGGGCAGTTCTCGGTCTCATTCTCCTGCTCTTCTGCTTCTCACAGTGCAAAGAGACGGTTGTCATCGAAGCACGCAAGAAAGTCGCGAAGATCCCTGTTGGCAAATCTCTGAAATGCCTCGCACTCAATAAATACTTCTGGATGGCCATGACTATCTGGATGATGCAGAACGTTATCTTCTATATCACGGGTACGGTCCTGCCGTATTACTGCAAATACATCTTCATGGACAGCTCGCTTTACTCCATCCTGTACCTCTTGGAGACGGGCCTGACAATCGGCTTCACGATTGTTTTCTGCCCGGCCCTGCTGCGCCGCTTCGGCAAACGCAACATGAGCCTCATCGGCATCAGCGTCTGCTTTGTCGGTCATCTGATTTATCTCTTGAATCCGCTTGATTTTAACTGGGTCGTATTCAGCTGCGTTATCCGCGGCATTGGTTTTGCCCCGCTGAACTCCGTCATCTTCGGTTTCCTCGGCGATGTTGTTGAGTATGGCCAGTGGAAGTTCCACATCCGTCAGGAAGGTCTTATCTTCTCCGGTGGTTCTGTCGGCACGAAGGTCGGTTCCGGTCTTACGAGTGCAGTCCTCACGGGCCTGCTCTCCTATGCCGGTTACGTTTCTTCGACGACGGCTGCTGCTGTCCAGCCGGACAGCGCCATCCAGATGATCATTGACCTTTATGAGTTTGGTCCGATCTTTGTCTGGGTTGTCCTGCTGCTGATCCTCTGGGCTTACAAGCTCGATAAGCAGTATCCGCAGATTATGCGTGACCTCGTCGCACGTGAGGCGAAGGGAGAACTCTGATTGAGATAAACAGGATGCAAGTGTGAATGGCACGAACATCCGCCCATCCCAATTTTGCCCCGAAGGCTTACCCGGCCTTCGGGGATTTTTTCTTTTAAAATAAAAAATGACAAAAAGTGATGCGGCTGTCTGAAGACTATTCAGGCAGCCGCGCTGTTTTTGTCATTTGCTTCTATTATATATAGACCCTTATATATAGACCTTGGGCTTCGGATTTCAGATCGTCCATTTGCGCCGGTACTCACCGGGGGTCATGTCAAGGGCGCTCTTAAAGACGTTCTGGAAGTAGTTGGAGTTGTTGTAGCCGACTTGTGCGGCGATCTGCGTGATGGTCATGTCTGTGTTGATGAGGAGATTCTGAGCTTCGCCGAGACGGCGCAGGATGACGTACTTCATCGGGGAAAGCCCGACTTCGGCCTTGAAGAGATGCGAAAGGTAATAGGCATTGGTATGCGTGGCCTTGGCAATGTCGTTGAGTCGGATGTTCTCCTTGTAGTTCTTGTCGATGAAAGCACGGGCTTCTGTGACAAGCGTCGGTGTCTGCTGTTTTTCCGGCAGCCCTTCTTCGCGCAGGAAGGCTGCAAGCTTTGTGAGCAGGGCCATGGTCAGGTAATTGGCAATTTCGGCGTGTTCCTTTGCCTCCTGTTCGATGGAGTCAAAGAGATGCAGGATTTCCTTGAAGTGGCCTTTTGTAGGCTGGACAGGGGAAAGCCCCTCAGGCAGCAGATGGTCGTCCGGCAAATCCTCGATGCGCAGGCCGCTGACTGCGATGCAGTAGGTGCCAAGGCCGCTGCCGGAGCCGCCGAATTCATCGTGAACGGAATGACTGTTATAGAAGATGAGGTCGCCCTTTTGGGCCGTATAACGTCTGCCATCGATCATGTAGATGCCGGCTCCCTGATAGACGAGTACGATTTCGCAGAGATGGTCGTGTTCGTGCATGCTGCGCGGCATATGGGAAGCATCTTCGCCAACGTGACAGACATATTCAAGTCTTGGCGCAGCGCTTTTGCTGAATGTGGAGCGATAGCGATGATTCGGAAAATATTGAAGCAATGATACCCCTCCTGTTAAAACGATAGAGGTGCCGCAGCGTGTGCTGCAGCCCCTATGCTCGTGATATTTTATATGAATCCTATCATTAACTGACTCTATTTTAGCAGAATGAGGGAAAGAACGCAAACATTTTATCATAGATACATCAAAATATACCCAATATATAACACATTACATTTTAACAAGAGGAGATGTATTGCCTAAAAAAATGTCTGTATTTTTGCCATAAAAAAAGGACCCCGGGAAGGGTCCTTTTTTTATTTGGTATGGAACATACGGCAGGGGGTGCCGTATGGAGAGGAACGAAGGAATTTCAATCACTAGGTTAGGATACTAAGATACTAGGATTGATGATACATGTAAGGTCTGAATCAAAGGCCGTACTGAGCACGGATCTCTGCAACTTTGACCGGACGATGCTCTTCGACGGATTTCTTAGCAGCGAGGCCGATGAGTACCGGCTGCAGGCCATCGTTTGCGTTGACCGGGGTCGGCGTGTCGTTGACGATTGCTTCGACGAACTGGTTGACTTCGTTTGCATAAGCCATCATGTAGCGCTCGAGGAAGAAGAACATCGGTTTCTCAGCGATGACGCCGTCTTTGCAGCTGTAAACAGCGTTGGAGTCGGAATCGTTGGAGATGGCGACGCAGCCCTTGGAGCCGAATACTTCAGCGCGCTGATCGTAACCATAGCAAGCTGCACGGCAGTTATCGATGACAGCCGTTGCACCGTTATCGAGTTTCAGCGTGATGACAGCCGTATCGATATCGCCTGCTTTGCCGATTTCCGGATCAACCGTTACCGAACCTTCTGCATAAACTTCTTCGACTTCTGCGCCGGAGAGGTAACGAACCATATCGAAATCATGAATCGTCATGTCGAGGAAGATACCGCCGGAAACTTTTACATAGTCAATGGAAGGCGGCTCCGGGTCACGCGACGTGATCTTGATGATCTGCTGTTTGCCGACTTTGCCAGCGACAACAGCATCGCGGATCGCCTTGAAGTTGTGGTCGAAACGGCGGTTGAAACCAACCTGATATTTCATGCCCGTCTCTTTGACGACATCGAGAACTTCTTTAATCTTATTGACATCGTGGTCAATCGGTTTCTCGCAGAATACATGCTTACCGGCACGCAGAGCTTCGATGGAGAGCGGGGAATGCTGGTCCGTGGAAGCGCAAATCAGAACTGCCTTGATTTCCGGGTCGTTCAGGATTTCATGGTAGTCTTTCGTCGTCTTCTCAACGCCGAGGGATTTTGCCCAAGCTTCCGTCTTTTCATTCATAAACGGATCTGCAATCGTCTTGACCGTTGCATTCTTGACGAACTTCGAAATGCTTTCGCCATGTACGTGACCGATACGACCTGCGCCGATAATACCAACTTTAATCATTGTGATAACCGCCTTTCCTGACTGCTATTGGACAACTATTTGTTATCTGTGTTGTCCTTCTTGATTAACTTTACGTTTATTATACCATGTAAAAACGGTGATATTCTTCAATTTTTTGGCGTAATTTTTTGAAAAGTACAGGGATATAGCAGGTGTGACGCACTGTATGAGCATGCTGACTATAGAATCTTGCGGTCGGCCGAAAGAATGAGCAAGTGTGATGGAATATAGAGCGTAAAATGGATGAAAACGAGAATTTGCGAACAATGTCTTGCAGAATAATATAAAAGGATAGTAAAGATAACGTTTTCTAATTCGAAATGAGACAGAAATCGTGAAGTATTATTCTGAAAATTCATCTATAATAAAGCATGTAAACAAAAACCGCTGAGGTTTTCCGATATGAGCTCATCTATATTCTATAGAAAGAAAAGAAAGAAATTACAAGATTATTGAGAGGAGTAATGCAATTATGGCAGAGGTAAGTCATCAAAAGTTCCTCAAACGAGTCACCGTCATTTCGACATTCGGCGGACTGCTCTTCGGTTATGATACTGGCGTCATCAACGGCGCGCTTGCTTTTATGGCCCGTCCGGATCAGCTCAATCTGACACCGGCACTTGAAGGCTTCGTCGCCAGCGGCCTGCTGTTCGGCGCAGCGATTGGTTCGTTCTTTGGCGGACGTCTTTCCGATGCAGAAGGGCGCCGCAAGATGCTTCTTTGCTTAGCCGTCGTCTTCTTCTGTGCAGCAATCGGCTGCTCGCTGGCACCGACTGCAGGCATCCTCATTGCCTTCCGCTTCATCCTCGGTCTGGCCGTCGGCGGTGCTTCCGTCACAGTTCCTGCCTATCTCGCTGAGATGGCTCCGGCTGACCGCCGCGGCCGCATGGTCACGCAGAACGAGCTCATGATTGTCTCCGGACAGCTCTTAGCCTTCATCTTAAATGCTATCCTTGGCATCACGTTCGGTGAAGTTGGCCATATTTGGCGCTACATGCTTGCACTTGCTTCCATTCCGGCCGTCGTGCTCTGGTTCGGCATGCTCGTGATGCCGGAGAGCCCGCGCTGGCTTTTGCTGCAGGGCCGCGTCAGCGATGCCATGAAAGTCCTGAAGAAAATCCGCGATGAGCGTCAGGCCATTGCCGAACTCAATGAGATTCAGGATAACATCAGTGCCGAGCAGCATCTTGATAAGGCCAGCTACAAGGACCTCGCTACGCCTTGGATCCGCCGCATCGTCTTCATCGGCATGGGCGTATCCATCTGCCAGCAGATTTCGGGCGTCAACTCCATCATGTATTATGGTACGCAGATTCTGACGCAGGCAGGCTTCTCAACGGAAGCAGCTCTTATTGGCAATATCGCCAATGGTACGATTTCGGTTGCCGCTACGATTTTTGGTATGTGGCTTATGACGCGTCATGGCCGCCGTCCGCTCATTATGACGGGCCAGATTGGCACGATGGCCTGCCTCTGTGCCATTGGTATTTTCTCGAACCTGCTTGCCGGTACGTCTGTCCTGCCGTTTGTCGTTCTTTCCTTGACGGTCACGTTCCTGTTCTTCCAGCAGGGCTTCCTTTCCCCAGTTACCTGGCTGCTGCTGTCGGAGCTCTTCCCGCTGCGCATTCGCGGTATGGGCATGGGCTGTGCCGTTCTCTGCCTCTGGCTCACGAACTTCTGCATCGGCTCCGTGTTCCCGTCGCTGCTCTATTCGTTCGGCCTTTCGGCTACGTTCTTCATCTTTGCAGCTGTCGGCCTCTTAGGTCTCGGCTTTGTCTATAAATTCGTACCAGAGACGCGCGGCCGTTCGCTTGAGCAGATTGAGCATGACTTCCGTCACCATGGCGAGAAGGACCGCGTAAACTGCGAAGAGAAAGCCTGATTTCTTTCAATGCTTCTATTATAAATACCCGCTTTAGAAAGTCTTCCTGTGCTATTGGCACGGGGAGACTTTCTTTTTTCTTAGGATTGTGCAGAATATCTCTTGTCAATGCGTGATGCGGATTGCTAGAATGAAAGAAAGAGGAAGAACGGACATCGATTTTGCAGGAATATGACGGACAGAGTATTTTATATAGGGTGAGTCAAATGGGTGTTATTTATTACAAGCAAAATAAGAATATTTTAGAACCGTGCATCTCGTGGAAAAATCTGCAGCTTGTCTATGTCAGCTTCAATGATGAGCGGGAGACGGTCACGCCGACGGCCGTACACTGCCATGAACACAATCTTGAACTGCAGTATATCTGCAGCGGCCGCGGCAATATCCGTATCGGCAGGCGGCTTTATGAGGTAGAGAAGGGGGATATTCTGATTTACAATCAGGGTAAGCTCCATGACGAGAGCGCGGACCCTGAGGAAGGACTGCGTTTCTATAATTGCGGTGTCAAGGGACTTTCGCTGCCGAATTTGCCGGATAATTTTCTTGTGGCTAAGGATGTCTCGCCGCGCATCCATGCGGGAGCGGCCGCTTCGATGATTGAGAGCCTTTTTCAATTGCTTTATACGGAAGTCGACCAGAATCTGCCGCGAAATGGTGAAATCACGCAGGCCGTACTCACGGCCCTCATCGAAATTTTGCTTTACCAGCTGCCGCATGAACGCCAGCAGCCGGCACGCGAGAAAGACCGGCTGCTCATTGCCTGCAAGGATTATATCGACAGTCATTTTATGGAGGAATTGACCGTAGAGGCCTTAGCGGACCGCTCACATATGAGCGTTTCGGGCTTTGCCCATCAGTTTAAGAAATTTTTCGGCTTTCCGCCGATCCAGTACATCATCAGGCGGCGCATCGGCGAGGCACAGACGCTTTTGATGACCTCGGACCTTTCCATTACAGAAGTCAGTGTGCGCGTTGGCTACGACAATATCAGCTACTTCAACAATCAGTTCAAACGCTTTGCAGGAATGTCGCCACAGAATTACCGCAAGGCGAAAGTCGGGGAACATCAATTTAAGAACCTGAATACCTTAGCATCGAACATCCATAAGTAAGGAAACAGAAAAACCATTTTCGTTTTTGCAGAAAAGTGCAAGCCGGGCGGCCTGCACTCTTTTTTTTGCTGGAAAGGAAGCAGAAACGAGAAAGTAATATTCTGAAAATAGCGGTATACTTAAACCATCAAATGAGAGAAAAACAGCTCAAAGAATAAAGAAAGGGAGCATAAGAAATGAAATTAAGCATGAATCAGGCAACCTGCCTGGAAAAATCCAGCCTTGAGAAAGACCTTGAGCTTTGCGAAAAGTACGGCTACGACATGATCGAGCCGCGCACGATGGACGGCATTCCGAATTATCTCAAGAACCATACGATCGACGATCTGGCCGCCTGGTTCAAGAGCCATAAAGTCAAACCCCTTGCTTTCAACACGCTTTGCTTCTTCAACAACCGCACGCCGGAAGATTATCAGAAGGTGCTGCAGGAGCTGCGCCAGATGTGCGAATGGGGCAAAAAAATCGGCTGCAAGACCGTCATCACGGTGCCGACCGTTGACCTCAAGAAAGTTACGCGTCAGGAAATCCATAAATCCGCAGTCAAGAGCCTCAAGGAGATGGGCGCCATCGCTGCTGAGTACGGCATGCGCATCTCGGTAGAATTCATCGGCCATCCGGCAGCTTCCATCAACACGTTTGGCGAGGCCTGGTCCGTCATCCAGGATGTCGATATGGACAACGTCGGCATCACGCTCGACTGCTTCCATTTCCATGGCATGGGCTCGAAACTTGAGGACCTTGCCAAGGCCGATGGCAAGAAGATCTTCATCGTCCATCTGAACGATACCGAGGATTTCCCGATTGGTTCGCTGCTCGATGAAGACCGCGTATGGCCGGGCGATGGCTGCATCGATCTCGATGCCATCTTCCAGACTCTGAAGAAGATCGGCTGGAAAGAAGATGTCGTATCGCTCGAACTCTTCCGTCCGGAATACTACAAGATGGATCCAGAAGATGTTTACCGCATCGGCAAGGAAAAATCCGAAGCGGTCATCAAGAGAAATTTTGACTGAGTCATAAACTGAAGTCCAAATCCATACAAAAGATTTCAGTAGCGATATAGATTTTTAAAATAAAGCTGGGAGGAATTATCATGTTACATGTAGGTGTTATCGGTTGTGGCGGCATGGGCCGCAGTCATATTGATCGTCTGACGAACCGCACGCAGGGCGCAGAAGTCGTCGCTGTTGCCGATATGGTCGATGCTCTCGTCGAGAAGGGTGCAGCCATTGCCGGCCCGAACTGCAAGAAATACAAGAACGAAGCAGACCTCATCAACGATCCTGCAGTCGATGCTGTCTTCATCGTTACGCCGGGCTTTGCTCATAAAGAAGCTCTGCTCATGGCCATCAAGGCTGGCAAGCGTATTTTCTGCGAGAAACCGCTCTGCACGACGGCTGAGGATTGCCTCGAAGTCATCGATGCCGAAGTCAAATCCGGCAAACACCTGATTCAGCTCGGTTTCATGCGCCGCTATGATAAAGGCTACAACGAAGTCAAGGCAGCCCTTGATTCCGGTGAATACGGCTCGCCGCTTCTGCTGCACTGCACGCACCGCAATCCGGAAGTGCCGGACAGCTACACGACGGCTATGGCTGTTCATGATACGGCCATTCATGAAATCGATGTTACGCATTGGCTCGTCAACGACGATTTCGTTTCGGCTCAGGTCATCATGCCGAAAGTCACGAAATATGCGCATAAGGAACTCGCTGACCCGCAGCTCATGATCCTGCAGACGAAGAGCGGCATTGTCGTAGAAGATGAAGTTTTCGTCAACTGCAAGTTCGGTTATGATATCAACTGCCATGTCGTCTGCGAAGACGGTGTCATCGAGATGCCGCAGCCGCTTTATCCGACGTATCGCAAGAACGCACAGATCACGCAGACCATCGATACGGACTGCTTCGTACGCTTCCACGATGCTTACGATGATGAGGTCCAGAACTGGGTCAACGACGCAGCAAAAGAAGTCATCGGCGGCCCGAATGCCTGGGATGGCTATCTCGCAGCCATCACGGCCGATGCCCTTGTCCGTGCACAGACGAGCGGCAAAGTTGAAGAAATCAAGCCAGCACAGGAAAAACCGGCTTTCTACGACTGAGACACCAGCAGTTTCAACCGTATTGACGTTCCGACGGACGCATTCACTTTCTAAATTCCCTAAACACTTCCCAATTTCATATAGTCTTGGAAATATATTGCAGCATATTTCCATAGAAAAGGCGCCGCCCGCATGGGTGACGCCTTCTTTTTTGTGCAGTTTTATTCGAGTGTCGGTTTATTTTACGGCGACGCAGTGCTTCGCGTCGATTTCCTGGACTTTCTTGACGCGGCGGCGATATTTTTCGGCCGTCAGCGGGTCCGTGTGCATCCAGGTCTTGACGATTTCCATGGCGATGGCCGGGCCGATGATCTTGCCGCCGAGGCAGAGGACATTGCTGTCATTATGCTGGCGAGCAAGCGCTGCGCAGAACGGGTCCTGACAGACCACGGCGAAAATGCCGCGCAGTTTGTTGGCAATCATCGCACTGCCGTAGCCGACGCCGTCGACAAAAATGCCGCGGTCGCATTCGCCCTTCGCGACGGCAAGGGCTGCCGGATAGACAAAATCCGAAAGGTCGCACGATTCCTCGTCGTACGTGCCAAAATCCTTGACTTCATGTCCTTCGCTCTCAAGGTACGCCTTGATCTCGTTCTTGAGTTTCGTGCCGGCGTGGTCATTGGCCATTGCAATTTTCATGATGGTTCCTCCTGTCCTGTCATTATACTGTCAGGCAAAATAACAAAAATATCTTTCCTTCATTATAACATAGGTCCGCTGCAAAACGGTCAAAAGAAAAGACAGGGAACGAGTCCCTGTCGAAAGGAAATAAAGCGGGGTTTTACAAAATAAAGCGATAAAAGTTGGGAAGTCAAAAGTTGGAGCGTTAATCAAGAGAGATTAACGGCTGATGGTCTGTTTCAGAGCATCAATGGAGGTGGCAAGGCCGGCTTCCGTGCTCATGGTGAGGTCTTCCATTTCAAGGGAGACATAGCCGTTGTAGCCCATCATGCGGACTACGGAGAAGAATTCCTTCCACCACTGCAGGTCGCGGCCGCAGCCGACGCCGACATAGTTCCAGGTGCGTTTTGCCGACTGGTCGACCGGCAGATTCTCGAGCAGGCCGTCGACATCGGCAAGACCGCGCTCGATGCGGGCATCCTTGCCATGGACGTAGAAAATCTTATCGCCAAGGGCGCGGGCGGCGGCAATCGGCTCAGCTCCCTGAATCATCAGATGCGAAGGATCGAGGTTCATGCCAATCATTTTGCCGAGTTCCGATCCCGTGACTTCGATGAGTTTCTTGAGCGAGCGCACATTGTAGACGAGCTGGCACGGGAATTCCTCGATGGCGATTTTCTCGACACCGTTTTCCCTGGCGAAGGCAGCGTATTCCTGCCACCATTTGCCCGCCACTTCCCACTGGTATTTTACAGCGTCGCGCATGTAATTGCGGCCATTGAAGTCCGGCCAGGAAATGGTCGAGGTGATCCAGTTCGGCGTGGTGTCGCCAGGTGCTGCTTCGGGAAGACCCGACATCGTGACGATCGTCTTGACGCCGAGCAGGCCGGCGAGTTCGGCCGTATCGTGGATGGTCTTGCTGTGGGCGCGGCCCATGGCGTTGTTGACAAGTGGATTGCCCGAGCAGTTCAGGGCTGAAATCTTAAGGCCGCGCGCTTCGATTTCCTTCAGGAAGGCCTTGCGCTTGCTGGCATTCTTGACGAGTTCTTCGGCAGACGGGACGAAGAAGCAGCCGCCCCAGCCGCCGGTCGTGAGCTCGATGGCATCGAGGCCATAGTCTTTGACTTTATCGAGCATCTCCGTAAACGGAATTTTGCCGAAAACATCGGTGCAGATGGAAAGTTGCATGATGATACCTCCAAATCTTATGATTTTATGTTGATAGATTGAAATTCAAAATACGAAGAAGAATTCAGGCTTTGAGTGTGCTCTGCTTTTCATCTTTATCCGGATAGAGGCTGCGGAAATAGCGCTCAATTTCTTCGAGGCTCTTGCCCTTTGTTTCAGGCACGCAGGTCTTGACGAAGATGAAGGCGATGATCAGGGCGCCGACGAAGAAGAAGAACGTAGCGCCGAGGCCGATAGCCGAAAGCAGAATCGGGAAGGCCGTGCCGACGCAGAAGTCGACAATCCAGAGGAAGAAAATGCAGATGCCCATGCCGAGGCCGCGAAGCTGCAGCGGGAAAATCTCAGCGATGATGAGCCAGAGAACAGGGCCGATGCAGGCCTGCATGAAAGCGAGGAAGAAAATCGTCATCGAGAGGACGATGAAAGGCAGAGCCGTTGACCCAGAGAGATAAATAGAAGAAAGGGCAATGACAATCAGGGCGAACATCGTGCCGCAGATGCCTGTGAGAAACATGGTGCGGCGGCCAATCTTGCCGAGCAGCCAGATGCCGACGAACGTGGCGAGCACGGAAGTCAGGCCGTTGGCGACATTGGCGATCAGGGCAATCTGACGGCCGAAACCTGCTTCGGTGAGAATCTGTGTGCCATAGAACATGATGGTGTTGACGCCGGTGAAGCGGGTCGCGACGGCAACGCCGATGCCGATGAACAGGATATGACGCACCCAGGGGCGTTTCAAATCCTTCCACCCGAACTGTTTGATGGCAGCCTGTTGGGCGATGTTATCCTGAATATCATTGAGTTCGGCAATTGCGGTATTTTGAGAGCCGCGCAGCTTTTTGAGTATGGCGAGAGAATCGCTGACCTTACCTTTTAACACGAGCCAGCGCGGGCTTTCCGGCATTCTCAGCATGCCGAAAAACAGGGCGAGGGCCGGCAGCGTGGCCAAAAAGAGCATGTAACGCCAGACATGGCCCGTGCCATCAAAAAGCGTACCGAGGATGGCATTGCAGATATAGGCGAGAAACTGGCCGGAGACAATCATGAGTTCGTTCTGCGTGACCATGCGGCCGCGTTTGTCGGCAGGAGCTACTTCAGCGAGATAAACAGGAACCGTGACGGAAGCACCGCCGACGGCCAGGCCGAGGATGAAACGGCACGGCAGCATGACGTAGACCGTTGGCGAAAGTGTGCAGCCAAGAGCCGCAAAAAAGAAGATGACGGCGAGAGCCAGAATCATTCTGCGGCGTCCCATGAGGTCGGCGATGCGGCCGCCCGTGACGGAGCCGATAGCCGCGCCCAAAAGCAGGGCCGAAACGACGAAGCCCTCAAGTGCCGGTGTCAGATTGAGCTGGTCCGGCTGTGCCATATAAGGCAGGGCACCATTGATGACGCCGGTATCATAGCCAAATAACAAACCGCCAAGAGTCGAAGTAATCATAACCGTAAAAATAAAGCGTTTGGCGGCTGGACTGATTTGTTCGGATGTCATTTATTTCACTCCCCTTAAATCATTTGCTATTCTATCTTTTCTCAATTCCCTTGTAAGCAAATTATCATAGCATCCGTATTTCAGAAAAGCCGCCCTGTGTCGTGGTCAAGGAGACGCAGGGCGGCTTTTGACTGCAATGCTTTATTTATTTTTTGTAGAAAGCCGGCGTCTCAGGCAGTTCGATGCTGATTTTTGTCTGTGTGTCGCGGGCTTTGGAGGCTGCAGCTGCCGTGACCTGGCCGGCATAACCGTCCCAGGCGCTCGGTCCCGTGATGTGGTCCGCTTTTACGCCGTTGATCCACTCCTGGAATTCCGTGTTGTAGGCCTGAACGAAGCGTTCGGACCAGTCGGAGCAAATCGGATAAATGCGGGAAGCGTTGGCGCGAATCATGGCATTCGACGGCTCCGGCAGGCTGATGATGCCGTCCTCGCAGCAGACTTCGCATTTGATATCATAGCCGTAGCCGCAGCAGACGAAGGCTTCGACATCAATGCGGACACCGGATTTCGTCGTCAGGTACATGATCTGCGGGTCCTGGAGTTTTTCGTGGGCATGGCGCGTTTTCTTCGGGAAGACAACTTCGGCAGAAACATAATCTTCACCGAGCAGCCAGCGCAGGACGTCGATTTCGTGAATCATGGAATTCTCGACGGCCATCGGCGTATCGTAGCTTTCCGGAACGCTCGGATTGCGATGTGCGCAGTGCAGCATCAGGGGTTCGCCAAATTTTCTCTCGGAGATATACTGCTTGAGCTGACGGTAGCCATAATCATAACGGCGCATAAAGCCAACCTGTACGAGGCGCTTGCCGCCTTTCATTTCAAGGTCAACGATTTCTTTGCAGACCTCTGCTTCCGGTGCCAGCGGTTTTTCACAGAAAACGTATTTGCCGGCTTTAATTGCAGCTTTTACGTACTGTGCATGGTACGGGTCTGCCGTCGTCACGATGACAGCATCGATGCGCGAATCGTTGATCAAAGCCTCGCCGTCGGCGATGAATTCGCAGCCAAACTGTGCTGCTGCTTTTTTGCCGCCCTCTGGGAAAGCATCGGAAACGGCAATCACGCGTGCGCCCTGCAGCGTGTTGTTGATGCGGTCAATATGCGTGCGGCCAATCGCACCCGTACCGATGAGTCCAAGCTGTAACATTCCGTCTTTCATGATGAAAATCTCCTTTCAACGTTTCATGCCCTTGTATGTTTTGGCGTGTTGTTTATCTTTTATGGTTATATTATAGGATAATACGAAGAAACAAACTTGAATCGATTTGTGCAATCATGACGTATCATTTTTCTGTAAATACGCCCGTGCCGCAGCTTTGAATTGTGTCAAATTGGACAATCCTGCTATTGAGGCAAAAAACGGCATAGAAAAGCCCTCCTGAAAGAAAGTTCAGGAGGGGAAAGACGAATTTTTAAATATGGATGTCGGATGGCGTGGAGCCAATGGAAGAGGCCTGCCATTTTTGGCGATAAAGTTTTGGCGGCATGCCGATGACTTTCTTGAACGCGCGGGAAAAATATCCCGAGTCTTCAAACCCTACGCGATAGGCAATGTCCGTCAGAGTCAAATCCGTGTAGACGAGCAGGCACTGTGCCTTGCCGATGCGGCGGCGCAGGACATACTGCTGCGGAGAATACTGGGTGACTTTCTTGAAAAGATGCGAGATGTACGATTCACTGGTGTGGACGTGGGCGGCGATGTCACAGAGCGTGATATTTTCGGTATAATGCTCTTCGATGAACGCTTCAGTCTCTTTGACGAGCTCGTTGTCTTCTTTTGTCGCTGCGACGGCGTTGGTCTGAATCAGCTGATGAACGATGAGCACCACGGCGCGGGCCAGTGAATTGGCAGTCTGGTAGCCATGAGGCTGCAGGGCATAATGATGAATCATGGGGTAGAGTTCCCCTAGGATATTTGCGGCACTCTGGCAGGGAACGCGCGGGTGCATGCCATCGGGCAGCAGGGCATTTTCCCGCATGCCGGGCAGTTTCAGATGTTTGATGGCAATGCACCAGGCATTGACCTGATTATCGAGCATCATGCTCTCATCGTGCAGGACATGGCTGTTGTGAATGAGCACGTCGCCCGGCTGGGTATTGCAGATTTCGCCGCCGACGATATGCGTGCCATTGCCGCTGTAAATGAAGTTGAGCTCGATGCGGTTCTCATGCTGATGCATGGAGCGGCAGCCTTCGTGCCAGTGATAAATGCCGCAGAGTTCCGGCTCCTGTTCAAATGGCGAAGGCTCCTGTTTTTGTATTTCGACTAATCCGAGCATAGAAAAAACCTCCCTATGAAAAAGTATAGCAGATTTCTGCTGCTGTTTCATAAAGAGGTTTGTCTTTTTAGCGGGTGTTGTTTTGCTTATTTTGCGCGGATCTGCGTGTAGAGGTTGACGATCTCGGCAGCCATTTCCTTCATGGCCATACCCGTCATGACGTAATCCTGCGCATGGGAAACGAGGACGTTGAACGGGCCGCTGAGTTCGCCGTTGGCTTCTTTCTGCAGGAGTTCTTCGGTCTGCAGTTTGTGGGCTTTGAGCAGATACTCATCGGCTTCTTTGAGGCAGTCTTCGGCAACGCCGAAATTTCCGCGGCGTGCTTCTTTGAGTGCCTGCGCGATTTTGGCACGGCCATCGCCGGCAGCAGAAATAATGGCAAAAGCGACATCTTCAGTCTTTGACATAGTAAGTCCCCCTCAATACATAATAAATGATAAGAAACGGAATTTCATCTATGTCTTTATTATAGGTGCGGTCAGGGCTGCAAACTTGAACTATCCTGCTCTATTTTTTGGCGGCCTGCGGGCTGGAGGCCTCGCGCCAGAGGCGCCGGAACTGCATGGGCGGGACGCCGGCGATTTTATGAAAGACGCGGCTGAAGTAATTGGAATCATCAAAGCCCGTGCGGGAGGCGATTTCGAGAAGCGACATATCCGTGTAGATGAGCAGGGACTGTGCCTTGCCGATGCGGCGGCGCTGGATGTACTGGATGACGGTGTAATTCGTCATTTTGCGGAAAATATGCGTGAGATAGTCGGGGCTGACATGTATGGCACGGGCAATATCGGTGACATGAAGATTTGCAGTATAGTGCAAGTGAATGTAAGCAAGGGCTTCCTGCACAAGAAAATTTTCTTTGCGCGTCGTCGTGGCCGCGCGCTCCTGCATGACATCGTAAACGAGATGCACGATGGTCTTCGCGGCCATATCGGCCGTGTGATAGCCGTGCGGGTGCAGCAGGCTCTGCTTGATAATGGAAAAGAGGCTGCGCAGCTCCCCGGCGATGGTCTGGCAGGGAATGCAGGGCTGAACATTGGATGGCAGCATCGTATTTTCACGCTGCTGCGGGAGTTTCAATCCGCGTACGGCAATACAGCAGGTGTCAATCAGCTGATGCAGGGCGAGATTTTCGTCGTGCAGCACGCCGCTGTCATAAACGACGATATCGCCGGCCTGTGCATGGCAGAGGTCGTTGCCGACAATATACGTGGCATTGCCGGACAGAATGAAGTTCAATTCGATGTAATCGGCGTGGGCATGCATGGCACGGATGCTTTCCGGCCAGTGGTAAAAGCCGATGAGCGCGGGTTCCTGCTCAAAGGGGGAAGGCTCCGGCTTTTTGATGTCGATGGAGAGACCGATGGGAATCATCTTCTTTCGATATAATATAGAAGCTTTTTGTTTCTGTTTTGTTGATGAATTCTCGCCGTGCAAGAAAAAATCCTGCTGCAAATGGGAAGGCAGCAGGTATGAGAAGGGTTTTTATTTTACATTCAGCAGATGCTGCAGGAGCGGCCGGCTGAAATGGCGGCTGTGGAAGGAAATCAGAGGTCCTGTGCCACAGGCCATGATGAGCGTGCCGAGTCCTACGATACTGCCGAAGGCAAAGCCAATGATGACAGCCGTTACATCAAGCGCGATGCGCGCATAACGGAAGGGAATACGGCCCTTTGTGCGGTCTTCGACGATCCAGCTGATGGCGTCGTATGGGCCCATGCCGATGGCCGAGCACATATAGAGGGAAACGCCAAAGGTGGAAATGAGAATGCCGGAGATGAGCAGCAGGCTGCGTCCGATGAGGTCAGCTGTGCCGACCGTCAGGAATGGCGCGAGCAGATTGTAGCTGACATCGGCCATCGGTCCGAGGGCAAATAAATAAATCCAGGTCCCGATGCTGATATAGCGGCGTCCGCAGAAAAAGAGCAGGACCAGGGCCAATACATTGAAAATAGAGAGACAGGTGCCAAAGCTGAGCCCCGAGACAAGGCTGAACCCAAGATTCATGCAGGAGAACGGGTCGTTGCCGAAAAGGCTCAGACGCAGCAGGGAAGTAGAAGATGCCATAAGCGTCAGGGCAAAGGCGAAAACGGCAGTGCGCACGAGACGTTCGCGCGAGTATACGGCGTGTTTTTCACGCGGGTGGAGAAGGTTCAAAATGAGTTCCATATCTTTTTCCTCTTTACATAGAACGTTACTTTGCAAAAAAAATTGTCAGTGAGTCTTGGCGGCCATATCTGCCGCCTCTCTGACTACGGTTCTATGATAGACTAAATTTTGGACAATTTCCTTCACGATTCCGCAAAAAGTAAAGAGAAAGAACGCCTGTAAAATAAGGATTTCCCATCTTTACTGGCAAAATGACTGGACGATTCTGCTGTTTTCAATGGATGCTTATAGAAAATAAAAAAGGCTTTCGATTTCTCGAAAGCCTGATGTTCCAGATGGAGCTGATTATAGGATTCGAACCTACGACCTGCTCATTACGAATGAGCTGCTCTACCAACTGAGCTAAATCAGCGAAATATGGAGCTGATTATAGGATTCGAACCTACGACCTGCTCATTACGAATGAGCTGCTCTACCAACTGAGCTAAATCAGCATCTGTCGCTTGTCGCAACTGACAAGATATAGTATATCGATTTTGGGCCTGTGTGTCAATCATTTTTTTTCGATTTTGTGATTTTTTTTGCAGGGGGCAGGAAAGCAGCGGAAATTTAACCGATTTTAATTGGAAAGGCAGGGCAATCTCTTTATAATAGTAGATAAGTAGTTGGCAGTGTACACTATTGTGAAGGATGGTGTTGATATGATACGAGAGATTGGGCAGATGTGCCTTATGCTCTGCGCTCTCTTTTGCCTGTGGGCGGGGGCTCCGGCGGCCGAGGCAGCGCCGCAGACGATTGAAGCGACCGGTGTTTACGTCATGGGGGACAATGACTCGCCGAAGATTGCGCGCGATGCGGCACGTCAGGAAGCCATGCGCGCGGCCGTGGAAAAAGCCGGTGTCTATGTCGAGAGCTATTCGCGTACTAAGAATCTGCAGCTGACGGAAGACGATGTCAAGATGATTTCGGGTGCGGTGCTTAAGGTCATCAAGGAGGATTCCATACCGGAGATCTCGGGGACAACGTGGAAATACACCGTTCATCTGACGGCTGAAGTCGATACGGACAACATCAATCTGCAGGCTATCATGGCGAATAAAGCGGAGGTCGAGAAGCTGCAGAAGGAACGCGATGCCTTGAAAAAACAAAATGAGGAGCTTTTGCAGGAATACAAGAAGGCCAATGGGCAGGAAAAGCAGAAAATCGGCACGGAGCTCGAAAATAATTACGATTACGGCAAGATTTTTGACCGCAGCATGGGCTATATCCAGCGCAGCGAGTACACGAGGGCTATCGACGAACTGACGAATCTCCTTGAAGACCGCAGCGTCAAAGGCAATCCGCGTGCCTACGCCTACTGTCTGCGCGGCCGCGCGTATTACGGTCTCAACCGCATGCATGAAGCTCTTGAAGACCTCAGTGCCGCTGACAATACCACGCATGACAATAAGACATACCCCATCTGGCGCAGCCATCAGTACGAAGGTCTGATCTATTATGATGAAGGGCGTTACGACGATGCCGTGCGTGAGCTTGAGACGGCATGGAATTACTCGGATAAACAGGACATGGCGCTTGCCGATGACCTGCGCACGGCCAGACTGGCAGCCGAACGCGCGAAAAATCCGCCGGCACAGGAGCCGCGCGAATCAGACAATGGCGGCAGCCGCGGCAATGGCATTAACTGGACGCAGATTATTACGGACGTCATCATCCACTCGATGGATAAAGGCTGATTTTTTCTCCCGCTGGTCGGGAGATATTTTTTTGCTTGACAGATACCCCCTCATGGTATATATTAAATACCGTTAGGGGGTATATTTCATGTGTGCATGTGAAGATAAAAAATGTCAAATAGCAGATGCTGCCGAAGGCGTGCAGGAAAAGTCCTGCAGCGGCTGTGTCAGACACAAATACCGCGATAAGGACAGCAAGGAGTATAAATGCCTTGTTTCGCGCCTCAAGCGCATTGAAGGTCAGGTCCGCGGTGTCTGCAAGATGG
The DNA here is from genome assembly GCF_051886055.1 of Mitsuokella apri. Classification (NCBI taxonomy): domain Bacteria; kingdom Bacillati; phylum Bacillota; class Negativicutes; order Selenomonadales; family Selenomonadaceae; genus Mitsuokella; species Mitsuokella apri. Next base: position 23,587 of record NZ_JBJEXT010000007.1, read on the forward strand.
TCGAGGATGACCGTTACTGCGTCGATATCCTCACGCAGGTCAGCGCCATCCAGTCGGCCCTGAATGCCTTCAATAAAGAACTGCTCGCGCAGCATATCAAATCGTGCGTGGTCGATGATATCCGCGCGGGCCATGACGAAGTCGTCGACGAGCTCGTCGCGACTTTGCAGAAAGTCATGAAATGACTTGTATTTTCCCATATAGCCACCAAGGAGGCTGAAATCCAAGATGAAGAAAGAAAAATTTACGATTACAGGCATGACCTGTTCGGCCTGCTCCGCGCGCGTCGAAAAGGCCGTCAAGAAAGTCGAGGGCACGCAGGATGTCAGCGTCAATCTGCTGACCAACAGCATGCAGCTCAAGTACGATGAAAGCAAAACAAATCCTGCGGCCATTATCAAAGCCGTGGTCGATGCCGGCTACGGCGCTGCTGTCAAAGGTGCGCCGGCAGCAAAAACAGCAGGGCCGCAGGAAGACCCTGTCAAGAAGAGCATTGCCGAGATGAAGCACCGTCTGACTTGGTCGGTCGTTTTCCTTATCCCAACGCTTTACATCTCGATGCACGGGCTGTTCTTCAAGCTTTTTGGCCTGCCCGTGCCGCAGATTGTCAGCCAGATTTTTGACGGCCCGGAAAATGCCATCACGTTTGCGTTCTCGCAGTTCCTGCTCGTGCTGCCAATTATGTACCTCAATCGCCGCTATTATATTGCGGGCTTCCGCAATCTCTTTCAGGGCGCGCCAAACATGGACAGCCTCGTCGGCATGGGCTCGATGGCTGCGGCCCTCTTCGGTGCCTTTGCGATTTTCCGCATGGGCTGGGGCTTTGGCCATAACGACATGGCTCTCGTCATGGAGTACAGCACGAATCTTTACTTTGAGTCGGCCGGCATGATTGTCACCTTGATTACGGTCGGCAAGTACCTTGAGGCCCGTGCCAAAGGCCAGACGAGCAAGGCGCTTGAAAAACTCATGGACCTCGCACCAAAACAGGCAACGGTCGTGCGCGGCGGCGCAGAAAAGGTTGTGCCGGTCGAGCAGCTCGTGGCGGGCGATGAGATTGTCGTGCGTCCGGGCGAACGCATCCCGGCTGACGGTGTTGTGCTGTCGGGCACGACGAGCATCGATGAGTCGGCCATCACGGGTGAGCCGATTCCGGTCGAAAAGCAGCAGGGCGACAAAGTCACGTCGGCGACCATTAATAAGCAGGGCTTCATCCATTTCCGCGCGGACCGCGTCGGACAGGATACGACCATCAGCCAGATCATCCGCCTTGTCGATGAGGCCAGCGCCTCAAAAGCGCCGATTGCCCGCACGGCCGACAAGATTGCCGGTGTCTTCGTGCCGGCCGTCATCACGATTGCCGTGATTGCCGGCGGCATCTGGCTCGCGATGGGCGCGAGCGTGGAATTCGCGTTTTCCATCGCCATCTGCATTCTCGTCATCTCGTGCCCGTGTGCCCTCGGCCTTGCTACGCCGGTCGCCATCATGGTCGGTACAGGCAAGGGCGCTGAAAACGGCATCCTGATTAAGTCGGGCGAAGCCCTTGAAGTCGCGCAGTCCGTCGACACGGTCGTCATGGATAAGACGGGTACCATCACGGAAGGACGTCCTGAGGTCACGGATGTCACGGCTGTGGGTATTTCGGAACAGGAGCTCCTCGCCGTCGCTGCCGGCCTTGAGCAGGGCAGTGAACATCCGCTGGCCGAGGCTGTCATGAATTATGCCAAGAAAAAAGGCGCGGCGCCTAAGGTCATGGAGGATTTTTCGGCGCTGTTTGGCCGCGGCGTTAAGGCACAGGCCGATGGCCATATGTATTATGCCGGCAATGCCAAACTCATGGAAGAGAATCAGATTGACCTCTCTGCCTATGAAAGTCATCTGGCTGCTCTGGCCGACGATGGCTGCACGCCGTTGATTTTTGCCGAGGATGATCATGTCATCGGCATCCTTGCTGCCGCCGATGTCGAGAAACCGACGAGCAAGGAGGCCATCGCACGCTTCAAGGAGATGGGCATTGACGTCGTCATGCTCACGGGTGATAATGCGCGCACGGCGGAGGCCATCCGCCGCCGCATGGGCATTCCGAAGGTCATTGCCGGCGTCCTGCCGGAAAACAAGGCCGAGCACATCAAAAAGCTGCAGGCCGAAGGCCACCGCGTCGCGATGATCGGCGATGGCATCAACGATGCCCCGGCCCTCGCGCAGGCAGACCTCGGCATGGCCATTGGCGCCGGCACGGATGTCGCCATCGAAAGCGCTGATGCCGTGCTCATGAAGAGCGACCTTCTCGACGCCGTCAGTGCCATCCGCCTTTCGAAGGCCGTACTCCGCAACATCAAGGAGAACCTGTTCTGGGCGCTCATTTACAACGTCATCTGCATTCCGCTCGCCGCCGGCATCCTTTATCCGGCCTTCGGCATTAAGCTGTCGCCGGTCATCGGCGCTGCCGCGATGAGCATGTCGAGCGTCTGCGTCGTCATGAACGCCCTGCGCCTGCGTTTCTTCAAGACAGAGCACAGCGCTTCTGTAATTCCTGCAGAAAAAACGGCTGCTGCCGTTTCCTCTGATAAAGAAAAAGCTGCTGCACCTGCGGCAAGCGAACAAAATGCAAAGAAAGAAGAGATTAAAATGGAAAAGACCCTTACGATTAAAGGCATGATGTGTGCACACTGCCAGAAACACGTTCACGATGCTCTCGCCAAGATGGACGGTGTCACGGATGTCACGGTTGACCTCGAAGGCGGCAAAGCCGATGTCAAGGCTACGCATGACATCGCCGAAGCGGACTTCCGCAAGGTCATCGAGGATGCCGGCTACGAGCTCGTAGGCTGATTCCTGCTAATAAATATAATAGAAGCAAAAAAGAGCAGATGCCTGCCGGAAAAACAGGCATCTGCTCTTTTTTCAAATCTGTACGATTTCGACACCCTGACGGCGGGCGCCGGCAATGAAATCTTTGTCCGCCTTTTTGTCGGTCACAAGTGTGTCGATTTCGCGCAGGTCGGCGACGCGCAGGAAAGATTCACGGCCAATTTTTGTGTGGTCGACGACGACGATTTTTCGGCGGGCGGCTTCAAACAAGGTTTTTTTGAGGGCCTGATCGTTCGCCGTTGGCGACATGACGCCGCCTTCTAAAGAGAGGGAACTGACGCCCAAGAAAGCGAGGTCGATGCGGAAGCCGCGAATTGTGCGGCAGGCAAGGTCGCCGAAGAAACCATTCGTGCCGTAATCGAAGATGCCGCCCATCGAGAAGAGCTGCAGGCCCGAGCTGCTGGCCAAAATGTTCATCACGGCCAGCGAATTTGTCAGCACGGCAATGTTTTTGCGCCCCGACAGGGCCGCGGCGATGCTCATGCAGGTCGAACCCGAGTCGAGGTAAATGGCATTGCCTTCCTGTACAAGGCCGGCACAGTATTTGCCAAGTTCATTCTTGTCACGCTGATTCAGGAGCGCCCGCGCGCCGACCGAGGCCAGCGCGAGGCCTCCTTCGTTGTAAATGGCACCGCCATGTACGAGCGTCACGATATTTTCTGTGGCCAGCCGCTTGAGGTCGCGCCGTATTGTCATGGTCGTGACGTCAAGTTCCTCTGCAAGTTTTGTAACGTTGACTTTCTTTCGTTCCTTGATGATGCTCAGCAGGGCCGTCCGGCGTTCGCGGGTATGCATGGGAAATCACCTCTTATATTGTCTGACGATTGTTCTTTTCCTTGTTTCTATATTACAATTATGTTGTTAAAAACAAATTATGGCCGATTTTCCCGTTTTTTACAACAAAAAATGGCGTATTTTGCTGGCAGAACGATGCGGTATTTGCTATGATACAGACAGAAAGAAAAAACACCACTGAGCGCGCAAGGTGAATTTTTAAAGGTTATCAAGATAATAAGGAGGACTTTATCATGAAACTCTATTTTGTAGCCAACGAATGCCTTGCTTCTGCTTTGAAAGATGCCCTTACGCATTATTTTGACCAGCCGGATGTCACGGCAATCGACTTTATACAGCCGTATTATGAAAGAAGTGTACGTCAGCTGGCCGCTGCCCTCAGCCGTGACCTCAGGAAAAATCCGGATGAGCATTTCATCTTCCTGACGGATACGTTTGGCAGCACGGCTGACCATGAGGTGCGGCTGCTGCTGGCGCGTTCGGGTCTTGCAGAACGCTCGGTAGTCGTGAGCGGCATGAATCTGCCGTTGGCCATCAAGTATTACGGCCTTGCCGGCTCTTTCAGCTTCGAAATGATTCATGACCTTGCCGAAGATGCACAGCAGGCTGGCTGAAACGCCCATGCGGGGCATGAACAAGGGCTTGTATTAAAAAGATTTGGGGGAAGCGACATGGTAAAGATTGTATTCTCGGACATCGACGGGACGCTGCTGACGGATGACAAGCATGTGACAAAGCGTACGGAAGAGGCCGTCAAGGGGCTTTTGCAACAAGATATTCCCTTTGTACTGGTTTCGGCCCGCATGCCGGAAGCAATCTATCCCATCACAGAAAAGATGGGCATCACGATTCCCCTGATCTGCTACAGCGGAGCGCTCGTGCTGACGAAAGAAGGCGAGACGCTTGCAAGTACCGTCATGGAAAAAGATGTGACTGCTGCTTTTATCAAAGAGGCCGGAAGCCGTTTTCCCGATGCGACCATCAATTACTATGCCGGTCATCACTGGTATGTCAAAGACGTACAAGACCCGCGCGTCGTTTTTGAGATGGAGATCACGGAGGCCAAAGCCGAAAAAGCGGATTTTGCCGCCTGCCTGCAAAAGGGCATTCTGCCGCACAAAATCCTCATGATGATGGAGCCGGATGACTGCGAGCGGGCCGAGAAGGAGCTGCAGGCGCTGTTTCCTTCCTTAAATATCGTGCGTTCGTTTTCCACCCTGCTCGAAATCATGGACAAGTCCGTGACAAAGGCGAGCGGCATTGAGGTTATGCTGCAGCATTACGGCCTGACAGCAGCGGAGTCGCTGTCCTTTGGCGACAACTACAATGACCTTGAGATGCTCCGTTATACCGGCACGAGCGTGGCCATGGGCAACGCTCCGGAGAAAGTCAAAGCAGCGGCGACGGCAGTCACTTGCTCGAATGAAGAGGATGGCATCTATGCGTATCTGAAAAAGCATGGAATCATTGTCTCATTCGTTCATCCGGACTATTTAAGAAGCAGGTCGTTAACTTCTTTTTGCAGACGGTTCATGGCGTTGGTCTCTGTGAGACTGCCCTGAATGAGTTTTTGGATTTCGCGGTCGGCGAGCAGGATGGCTTCGCTGTACTGCGGAAAACGGTCGGGGAGGGAACCTTCCTCGATGACGCGGCTGACAGCCTGAGGGCTGCGGCCGCTTTTTTCGTCGGCGGCAGGGCCGAAAAGTTCGGCAGATGAAGTGTTCTCGATGATGCCGCGGCGCACGGGCAGGGCAGCGGAGAGGGTCAGGAGCTTTTGCTGGTTTTCCTTTTCGTAGCAGACTGCTTTCAAAAATTCCCAAGCCAGCTGCCGCTGTTTTGTCTGCGAGCTGATGCCCATCAAGAGCGTCTGAATCGGCGAGGTATTTTTTCCTTCAGGCCCGCGCGGCAGGCGGATGCAGTCCCATTCGAAATTCGTCGCTTTTTTGATGCGCCACGGATAGGGCTGATACGTGCGGTAGGCCGCAAAGCTGAACGGGCGGAACGCAACGTGTCCGAGGTCAAAATCGCGCTCCTGTACGGTCTGTCCCTGCTGCGTCTGATGCAGGGCAATCGTGAAGCGAATGGCATCTTCAATGCGCGGATTGGCAAAGTACGAAGCCTTGCCGTCGGCGCGAAAGAGTTTCTGTCCGCTGGTGATGACAGCATCCTGCCACGTGTAGCCGTAAACGCCGAATTGGTCAAGGCGGCCGTCGCCGTCTGTATCGCGCGTGACTTTTTGGCAGATGGACAAGAAATCGTCCCATGTCCAGTCATCATCGGGCAGGGGAATGCCCTCGCGTGAGAGGAGTGTCCGGTTGACGAACATCAGCCTTGGCACGCATTCGACGGGCAGGGCATAAAGGGGGCCCGCTTCGCTGCTGCGTCCGTAGGCGAGCGGCGTCGGATAAAAGTCAGCAAGTTCAAAATTTGTATCATCCTTGGCTAACGTATCCAAGGGGGCAAGGGCCCCGCGGTTCGTATAAAGATTGAAGTCATTCTGCGGAATCAGGAATAGATCCGGCATTTCGCCTGCCAGAGCCCTGCCCGCGAGCCATTCGCTGTAATCTTCCTTGCGGATGCCGCTTTGATAGACGACTTTGACATTAGGATGCTCGGCTTCGAATTTCGCGATGACTTCATCGATGTAGGCATAGCTGTTGCCTTGGGGAACGTCCCAATTGCTGCCGGCAAAGAGTCCGATGCGCAGGATGATGGGCTGGGGCTCCATCTTGCAGAGTGCCAGAAAGACGAAGAGATAGGCAAAAAGCAGCCCCAAAAGAAAGCGTGGGGGCCGTCGAAATCTTTGCAATCCGTGTTTTTGCTCTCTCATGGCGTGACCTCGCCGTTGGCAAGTCCCGTCTGCACGGCCCAGATGGCCAGCTGCGTGCGGTCGCGCAGCCCGAGTTTTGCAAGGGCGGAGGAAAGTCCGTTGCGGATGGTGCCGTCTGAGAGGGAAAGTCTGCCGGAGATTTCTTTATTCGAGAGGCCGCGGCCGACGAGCAGGGCGATGTTGCGCTCTGTCCGGTTCAGGACTTCGATGCCCTTCGTGTCCTCGGGGTCGGTTGCGAGGCTCGACTGTGCCATCTGGTTAAAGAATTTGACGACCTTCGCGACGATGCCGGGATTGATCATGGCGCCGCCCTGAGCGACCGTGCGGATGGCATTGCTGAGCTCCGGCACGGAGACACCTTTTAAAAGGTAGCCGCTCGCACCGTATTTGAGGGCATTGAAGACGTATTCGTCGTCATCAAACGTCGTGAGGATGATGATGCGCACCTGCGGCCATTGGGCTTTGACGGCGCGGGTGGCCTCGACGCCGTCAAGTTCCGGCATGCGCACATCCATGAGCACGACGTCGGGAGGATTTTTTTTGATGAGTTCCAGAAGCTCGCGGCCGTTGCCCGCGAGTCCGGTGACCGCCATATCGGCGTTGGTGCCAAGCACGATGCTCAGGCTCTCGCGTATGAGTTCCTGGTCATCGGCAATCATGACCTTGATTTTTTTGGTATTCATAAGAATCTGGATGCCTCCTCATTTTCCGGTAAGATGGCTTCAAGAGTAAAGCCCTGGTCGCTCCAATAACGAAGTTTGCCATGCAGCAGGGCAAGGCGTTCCTGCATATGGCGCAGGCCGAAGCCTTTTTCCAGCTTTCTGGTATCGACGCCGCAGCCGTCGTCGGCAAGCACGAGATAGACGATGCCGCGCCGAGAGCCAATCGTAATGGTGAGATGCTCGGCATGGCCGTGACGGCGGGCATTGGTCATGCCTTCCTGCACAACGCGGTAAAGTACCTCCTCCTGGTCGGGGCGCAGGCGTTCCGGCCACTGCAGTACATCAAATTTTATTTTCATGCTGGTCGAATCGGCAAATTCTGCAATCATGTGCTCGATGGCCTGCCTGAGGGATAATTGTTCCAAGTCGTCGGGCCGCAGTTTCTTGACGCTGCGGCGCACGTCCTTGAGACCGCGCAGGGCAATCTCCTTGATTTTGACAAGCTGCTCCTTGGCTTTGTCGGGGGCAATATCCATGAGGATGTTCGTGGCATCGAGGCCGGCGGCTATGCCTGTGAGGGCATGGCCGAGCGTATCGTGGATTTCGCGCGCCAGACGGTTGCGTTCGCGTGTCTCTGCCATGGATTCTGCCTCGATGGCATACGCCCGCAGACGGGTGTTGGCCTCTTCGAGCTGGGCATTGAGGCTGGCGATGCGCTGTTTTTCCTGATGATTCTGCCGGATGAGCAAAGTCAGGTAAAAGACGAAGAGAATGAGATTGATGGAAGTCAGGCCGTGGTGAACGGTGATAATCCAGGCACGCGGCTCCACCGCATAGTAAGAGGTGTAGGCGTCAAAAGGGGACAGATGGTTGGTAAAGGACGCGAGGTTGTAGTCGACGATGGCATAAAGGCCCATCATGGCCACGGTGAGCAGGATGAGCTGGTGGCGTCCGGAATAGCGGTGCAAAAGATCCGCCACGACGAGCAGGACAACGCCGTCATAGGCGAGATTCAGACTGCGCATGATGATGACGCAGACGATGATTTCCAGCCCCAGACAGATATAGCGCATGACGGCAGGCAGGGGCCCCTCGCGGTAAAGCCAGCCGAGCAGGACGAGCAGCAGGAATGCCCCTGCCGAATCGATCAGGATGGCAGCGGGCGGCAGAGGCAGGCTCGGCAGCTGTGCCAAAAAGGTATGGGCGTTCATGGTCTGGATAATTTTCAATTGTGTGATACTCATGAAGCCGGCGATGAGCACGACGGCCATGCCGTTGTAGATGGTCAGGATGTCGTGCATGGCGCGGAGTTCACTGGCATCGAGTGCCTTGGCGAGGCGTTTGGCTTGATGATAAGCACTTTGTTTCACGCTTAATCCCACTCCTTTGTTTGTGCAGAGGTCAGATTATCGTGCGTCCAGAGATGCGTGGGCAGCTGGATGAGCTGGTCAATGCTTTTTCCCTGCAGGAGTTCGTAAGCCTGCTCGGCTGCGATATGGCCGATGCGGCGCGGCGACTGTCCTGCCGTGGCCGTCATGCGGCCGGCAAGAATCAGCTCTTTTGTTTCGGGCACGCCATCGACTCCGTAAACGCGGAAACTCTGCAGCCTGCCCAGAGATTCGAGGGCTGCCATGGCGCCGAGGGCGGAGGGGTCGTTGAGGGCCATGATGGTATCGGCCTCCGGATGGCGCTGCAGCATTTTTTCGGTAGCGGGCATGGCGAGCTCAAGCTGTCCGTCACATTCTTCTTCATCGAGAATGGTGAAGCCCTCGTGGCCGGCTATGGCCTCTTTGAAGCCGTCGATGCGGTCCACGGCGGAATGGGCCGTGCTGTGCTTGAGCAGCAGAATTTTAGCACTCGGGGCCGTGGCGAGGAGATGCTCGGCACAGGCGACGCCGGCGGCGTAATTATCCGTTTCGATGGTCGAGGCGACGTACTCACTGTCCTGTACATTGGTATCAATCGTGATGACGGGGACATGCGCTGCCCGCGCGGCTTCAAGGGCCGGCCCCATGCGTTCAAAATCCACCGGATTCAGAAAAATAACGGAAACGCCGTCAGCGATGAGGTCTTTGACTTCTTCGGTCTGCTTCTCGACAGAAAGGGCAGGGTCTCTTGAGAGCAGGACATCGCCGTGGTCCTCTACGACCGTGCGGATTTCCTCATCTATAATTTCGTAGAACGGATTGTTCAGCGTCATGTAGACGGCGCCGAATTTTCGGCGGTGTTCGTCCTGTCTGAGACTGAAGTCGTGATTCTGGGAGTACAGCCCTCCTAACGTGATGGCGACGATGATGACGGCAAGCAGGATGGCGATACATTGTTTCTCGCGGGCCCGTGTCATGATATGCGGATGGTGGGGACTTTGCACAGGCTGGTTCACTTCCTCTCGATAGGGATTGTCTGTTGAAGCATTGCTTTGCTTCCATAGTATTTGAATATTTGTTTCCATAGTAATAGAAGCAAAGGCTAAAAGTCAATGTTTTATGAGAAAGCAACAGCCCTCAGCAGGGATAGGGATCTGCTGAGGGCTTATATAAAATATGGAGAGATACTATTTTTTAAGCGAAGAGGCCAATCGCATAGCCGACAATGCCGAGAGCAAAGAGGCCGAGGATGATGATGAGCGGATTGACATTTTTCTTCAGCAGCCACATGCAGGCGAATGTCATGAGAAGCGGGACGATGCCAGGCATCAGGCTGTCGAGAATGGTCTGTACGGTCGTCGTGACCTGCTCACCGGCGCTGTTCGTGTAGCTCGAGAGCACGAGCGGCATATTGACGGTCGTCCACTTGGCTACGAGAGCACCCATGACGAGAAGTCCGAGGACGGAAGAACCTTCCGTGAGGAAGCGCATCTTATTGCCGCCCATCTCATCGACGAGTTCCGTACCTTTGCTGTAGCCGTACATGACGCCATACCAGTTCGTCGCAAGACGGATGGCATTGAAGACGAGGAAGAAAATCAGCGGGCCCATGATGCTGCCCGTCAGTGCGATGCCGGCACCGAGAGCGGCGAGAACCGGACGCAGCGTGCCCCAGAAAATCGGGTCGCCAACACCGGCAAGCGGGCCCATAAGGCCGACTTTCACGCCGGAAATCGTCTGGTCGCTAATGTCAGCACCGTTGGCTTTCTTTTCTTCCATGGCAGCCGTGATGCCCATGATTGGGGAAGCGAGGAACGGCTGCGTGTTGAAGAACTCGAGGTGACGCTTCATGGCGGCGGCCATGGCCGGTTTATCGCCTTTGTAGACTTTTCTCAGGGCCGGCAGCAGCGAGACGCAGAAGCCGATGGCCTGCATGCGCTCGAAGTTGAAGGAGCCGAGCAGGAAGTTTGAACGGATAAAGATGTTGACGAGATCTTTTTTGCTGAGTGATTTTTCCATGATGCTGCCCCTCCTTACATGAGATCCGAATCGTCGATATCATCGAGGCCGTCGCCGCCAGCTGCCGGACCGCCCGTCTGGGCTGCCTGCTCGATGGCGATGTCACGCTGCAGACCCTTGATGTGGAAATAAGCAGCGATGAGGCCGATGGCGCCAAAGCCGATGAGGTTGACATTCGTGAATACGGCGATGAGGAAGCCGAGGAAGAAGAACGGCATGAGGGATTTTGCATTCATCATGTTGATGACCATTGCATAACCTACGACGACGATGAAACCGCCGGAAACCTGCAGGCCGCGCGTGATGACCTCAGGAATCGAAGCGAGCAGGGCGTTGACCGTGTCCGTGCCGGCAATGGCAGCGACGAGGGCAGCCGGAACTGCTACGCGGATAGCCTGCAGTAAGAGGCCGCCGATATGGCACATCTCGATGCCGAATCCGTTGGCATCGAGGGCAAATTTATCGGCGAGGTGCTGGAAGAAGACGGTGATCGTACGAACGAAAATAGTCAGGACCTGGCCGGCAGCAGCGAGCGGCACGGCAATGGCGATGCCGGCACCGATGCTCTGGTGGCCGACGATGACGAGGATGGCGGAGATAACGGACGCAAGTGCGGCGTCAGGTGCCATGGCAGCGCCGACGTTCATCCAGCCGAGTGCGAGCATTTCAAGTGTACCGCCGAGGATAATACCGGTTGTGATGTCACCGAGCACAAGGCCGACGAGCGTGCAGGCGACAAGCGGACGATGGAATTGGCATTCGTCGAGGACCGAGCCCATGCCGGCTACGGCCGCGACGAGGATGAGAAGAATGAACTGAATCGTAGTCATTTTCTTTGTTCCCCCTTATATTTGGGAGCGGCAGCTTTTTGTCTCTGTTATCTATTATCTGGTATCACTGCCGCCCTGTTTCCCCCATTAGAGCAGATTTTTTGCTTTGAGTGCTTCGATGGCGTCTTTTTTCGGCTCGTTCGCGAGCTTGCGGATCTCGACTTCGATGCCCATGTCGACGAGTTCCTTGATGGCAGCGGCGTCTTCTTTGTTGACCGCGACAGCCTGCGAAATCAGCGTATCGCCGTCTTTATACGTCATGCCGCCAAGGTTGACGGATTTAAACGGAATGCCGCCTTTGACAGCGCGCACGACATCGCGCGGATTCGTGAACAGGAAGAGCGTCTTAAACGGAGCGTATTTCGGGTTTTTGTAGGCTGCGACAGCTTTCTCGACTGGCACAACATAAGCCTTGATGCCCGGAGGAGCGACCTGCAGCAAGAGTTTTTTGCGCAGCGTGTCCTGTGCAACATCGTCGTTGCAGCACATGATGCGGTTGCAGCCCGTTACCTTTGTCCAAACGGTGGCGACCTGGCCGTGAATCAGGCGGTCATCGATACGGCAGAATGCAATTTCCATGATAGTACCTCTCTTTCACTCGTTACAGCCCCTGACGTGGCGGGCTGTTTATCTATCTGACAGTTCTTATAATACGATAAAACAAGGATAAAATCAGCTGATATGCGTCACAATATGACGCAATGGTAATATGACATTTGTCATATTGTGATTTTGCAGAATTGGCGGATGTGAAATTTTCGATATCTGTTATAATGGAAAGGAACATATGTGATATGGAAATGATGCAGCGATGTGAAGGGGAAATAGCAGATGAAACGAGGGGAACGTATCTATGCGTATATTCAGGAAAAATCTGCGGCATTGCCGGAGAATGAGATAAAAGGACGCGTTGGCTTTGATGCACAGGAGATTGCCGAAGAGCTCGGCATTCTGCGCAATAATGTCTCGAAGGAGCTCAATGAACTGCACCGTCAGGGGAAAATCGTGAAGTTTGCAGGGCGTCCGGTCCGTTATTTTGACAGGGAGACTCTCGAAAAAGTACTGCAGGTCGGGCTTGGACACGGCCCCTGTCAATTTGAGGATGTCGAGTCAATTGTGCAGGAACAGGAGCCCAAAGTTCCTGAAAATCCATTTGCGCGGCTGATTGGCGCGGACCGCAGTCTCAAACGTCAGGTTGAGCAGGCCAAAGCGGCCATTCTTTACCCGCCCGACGGCCTGCACACGCTGATTGTCGGCCAGACCGGCGTCGGCAAGACCCTGTTTGCCCATATGATGTTTGAATACGGCAAGGCCATGCACCGTTTTGCCGAGGATGCGCCGTTTGTGACGTTCAACTGTGCGGATTATTACAACAATCCGCAGCTCCTGATTTCACATGTCTTTGGCTATGTCAAAGGGGCGTTTACGGGAGCCGAGCAGTCGAAAGCGGGTCTTGTTGAAGAAGCGGACGGCGGCGTACTCTTTCTTGACGAAATTCACCGTCTGCCGCCGGAAGGGCAGGAAATGATTTTCTACTTCATGGATACAGGCACGTTCAACCGCCTCGGCGAAACGCGGCGCGACCGCAGGGCGAAAGTCCTTATTATCGGCGCGACGACGGAAGACCCGGACTCGGCTCTTACGAAGACGTTTGTGCGCCGCATCCCGAACATCATGAAAATCCCGCCGCTTGTCGAACGCACGCTGGCTGAGAAGCTCGATATCATCAAGCTGATGTTTCAGGACGAGGCACAGCGCGTCAAGAAGCCGATACGCGTCGGGGTGGAATCCATCAAGGCCCTCGTCGGCAGCATCGGCAATGGCAATGTCGGTCAGCTCAAGTCCAATATCAAGCTGCTCTGTGCACAGGCTTTCTTAAATGGCATTGACAGCCCCGACTATATGGAAGTCGACTTCAAGATGCTGCCGCAGCAGATCCGAAATGGCCTTTTGACTTTGTCGGCCAATCGCCAGGCCCTGACCGAAGTCACGAAGGAACTCGGCAGTGACTCGTGCATCATCGTGCCGCCGGGACCCGACTTTCACCTTGAAAATGAAGAAAATGATGTGGAACCCTTCAATCTCTATCAGGTTGTTGAAGAAAAAGTCGAACTGCTGAAGGGCGAGGGCATCAGCAGCGACCTCATCAAGCAGATTGTGGCGACCGATGTCAATGTCTACGTGCGCACCCTATATAATAAGAAGAATTCCGTCAACATGACGACGCGGGAACGTCTTTTGAAGATTGTCGATGAATCCCTGATTGATTTTTCGGAACAGGTGGCACTTTATGTGCAGAAACGCATGAACCGCAGTTATCACGACCGCTTTCTCTATGCCTTCAGCCTGCACCTTTCGGCTTTTCTCAAGCGCGTCAAGTCAAAGGATACCATCTCTTATACGGAAATTGAAGGTGCTGTGCCGCAGGATTCTCTGTGTCTTGAAGTCGCAATGGAAATTGGCGGCTTCATCAGCAAGCATTATCATTTGGAAGTGCCGCGCGTGGAGATTGAGTACATTGCGCTGCTCTTGGAGTCGGCTGAGGACGATGATATGGAAGACCGCGTCGTCATCGTGGTGGCTACGCATGGACAGAGTACGGCCACATCGATGGTCGAGGTCGCACAGCGTCTGTTCGGTACGACGGACGTCAGCGTACTCGCTGTGGATATGCCGCTTGAAGTCAAACCGCAGGAAGTCCTTGACAAAATGTTTGTGATGCTGCGGGCCATGCGCTGCCTTAAAGGCGTCCTGATTCTTGCGGATATGGGCTCTCTGTGCAATCTCGGTCCGATTCTCGCGGAACGCCTTGAGGTGCCGGTAAGAACTATTGATATGGTCTCAACGCCGTTGATTCTTGAAGCTATGCGCAAGGCGGAGCTGGCGGGGATGGACCTTGAAGGGCTCTATGATGCCCTTTTGAGCTTCCATGGCTATGAGACAAGCGACATTACCAAAGAGGAAGATATGGCAGAAAATGATGATGGCGTCATCGTTACTATTTGCTCAACGGGGCAGGGCACAGCACTGAAGCTTAAGGCTCTGGTGGAGGATATTCTCGGTCAGTCCGGCCATCCGCTCACGGTGATTCCCGTGGGGCTTGTCAAACTCGAGGAGCATCTGCGGGAAATTGCCGAGGAGCATCACATTGTTGCAGCAGTCGGCGTCAAAAAGCCGCAAATGGAAATCCCGTTTATCCCTTTGGAGGCGCTCATCGATGGGAATGGCGAAAATACGCTGATGGAAATTGTCGGCGGCATCGCCAATCTGCCGGAGCACAGCCAAGGGGCTCCCGTCGTGCGCAAGCTCTGTGAAGAGTCTCTGCGCAAGTTCCTGACGTATCTGAATCCCGACAAAGTCATGCCGCTGCTGCTGGAATTTGATCATAGGCTGATGGAGAATCTGCCTAAGCCCCTGACAAATCCCCTGCGCATCCGCCTGCTCGTACACTGCGGCTGTGCTCTGGAACGTGCCGTCATGCATAAGCCTCTGCATTATGATAAGACGGCTGGCAGTCTGACCGCTGAAAAAATCAAAGTCCTGCATCAGGCCGCCGCGGTTTTTGAGGCCTCACTGCAGCTGCATTTGGCAGATGATGAAATTTATTTTATGGCTGAGATGATTTAACAAATCGATACACTAAGTACACTGCTGGTTTTATAGACAGCAGTGTATTATTTTTGCGCAATTTTTTATAGTACAGTATCAAAACACGATAAAACACGGCAGGTAGAGTATCTAATTTGAACGATATAGTATTGATTTAACGCTACTGAAAGGAAAAAGTTACGAAACATAGGCCTGAAAGATGATAAAGTCTTTGATACACAAAGTTGGCACGCATCTTGCATTATATTAGGTCGGGAAAATCGTAAGGAGTTATTATAAGGGGAGGTTATGTTAAATGTTTGCTATTATAGTTGGTACGCATGGACTTTTTGCAAAAGAACTGGTGAAATCCTGTGAGATGATCTGCGGGGAACAGAAGAATGTCCGCGCCGTTACCCTGGTGCCAGGCGAGGGACCGGATGATGTTGTCAAGAAGTATGAGGAAGCCATCAAGGAGCTGGATTGCTCAGGCGGTGTACTGTTCCTCAACGATCTTTTTGGCGGCAGCCCGTATAACGCAGCCTGCCGGCTCGTCATTGGCAACGAAGCGTATGGCATCGTAACGGGCGTCAATCTGCCCATGCTCATCGAGATGTGCAGTGCGCAGATGATGGACGAAGGCCTCAGCATTCAGGAGCTCATGCAGAAAGCAGCAGAAGCCGGCAAGAGCGGTATGCAGTTTTTCCATGCCAGCCAGATTGCCGATGATGAAGAGGAGGAGGATCTCTAATGAAAATCGTATTAGCAAGAATTGATGACCGCCTGATTCACGGTCAGGTCGCAACGGTATGGTCGAAAGCCACGAACTGCCAGCGCATCATTGTCTGCGATGATGAAGTTGCCAAGGATAAGATTCGTTCGACGCTTTTGAAACAGGTCGCACCGGCCGGCATCAAGAGCCATGTCGTTGACCTCGCGAAGGCCGTTCGCGTTTACAACAACCCGAAGTATGAGAACGACCGCTGCCTGCTGCTCTTTACAAATCCGTCGAGCGTGTTGTATCTTGTGGAGCACGGCGTACCCATCAAGAGCGTCAATATCGGCGGCATGAGCTTCCATGAAGGCAAGCATCAGATCACGAGTGCTGTCTCGGTCGATGATGAGGATATTGCGGCCTTCAAGAAACTCAATGATATGGGAATTGAGCTCGAAATCCGCAAGGTTGATACCGATAAGAAACAGAACCTGATGGATGTGCTGAAATAAACATGCAGCGGTCATGACATGCCGGAAAAACAAGATAGGGGGCTTTTCCGGCATGGACCGACATGGATAAAGATTAGATAAAGAAAGGCTATTAGCACATCGCTTAAATATTTATGTAACAAAATATGGAGGGGTAAATCATGGAAATTAGCAGTTTACAGATTCTCGCGATTTTCATCGTATCTGCTGTTGCCGGCATGGGCTCCGTACTCGATGAGCTGCAGACTCATCGACCGCTCATTGCCTGCACGATCACAGGTCTCATTCTCGGTGACATGACAACTGGCATTATCATCGGCGGTACACTTGAAATGATTGCACTCGGCTGGATGAACATCGGTGCCGCCATGGCGCCGGACGCTGCACTGGCCTCCGTCATTTCGACGATTCTGGTCATCGCCGGTCATCAGACCATCGGTGCCGGCATCGCCATTGCCATGCCGCTTGCCGCTGCCGGTCAGGTGCTCACCATCCTCTGCCGTACGCTCACCGTCGTGTTCCAGCACTGGGCTGACGGCTTCGCCGAAAAAGGCGAGCTGCGCGGCATCGATGCCTGCCATCTCGGCGCTCTGCTCATTCAGGCTCTGCGCGTAGCCATCCCGTCGACGCTCGTTGCCATGTACATTGGCACGGGTGCTGTTGAAGCCATGCTCGCTGCTATTCCGCCAGTTATCACGGGCGGCCTGCAGGTAGCCGGCGGCTTCATCGTCGTCGTAGGTTATGCGATGGTCATCAACATGATGGGTGCGAAATACCTCATGCCGTTCTTCTTCCTCGGTTTTGTCATTGCGGCCTTTACGACGTTCAATCTCGTTGCACTTGGCGTTATCGGCCTTGTCTGCGCAATTGTTTACATCCAGCTCAACCCGAAATACGCGCAGCTGGCCGCAGCTCCGGCAGCTTCGTCTTCATCCTCTTCGGATGCAGATGATGACCTCGACGATGAACTTGATTGACGAATGGGGGAAAATACGATGGAGAAGAAACTGACAAAAAGTGATTTTTTCTGGGCGTTCATTCGCTCGAATTTCCTGCAGGGCTCGTGGAACATGGAACGTATGCAGGCTCTCGGCTTCGCCTTTGGCATGGTGCCAATCCTCAAACGTCTTTACACGGGTGAGGACCTCAAAAAGGCCATGAAACGCCACCTTGAATTTTACAACACACAGCCATTCGTCACGGCACCGATCATCGGCATCACGGCAGCCTTGGAAGAAAAGAAAGCCAACGGTGCCGATATCCCGGACGGTGTTATCAACGGTATCAAAGTCGGCATGATGGGCCCTCTTGCAGGCGTCGGCGACCCGATTTTCTGGGGCACGCTGCGTCCAATCACGGCAGCTCTCGGTGCTTCGTTTGCGATTTCCGGCAGCATCCTCGGCCCAATTATCTTCTTCGTGCTCTTCAACTTTGTCCGCCTCTGGGTACGCTGGTACGGCATTAAATACGGCTATTCCAAAGGTACGGATATCGTTCAGGATGTTGCCGGCAACCGCCTGCAGAAACTCACGGAAGGTGCTTCCATCCTCGGCCTGTTCGTCATGGGTGCTCTCGTTAACAAATGGACAAGCGTCAATATCCCGGTCGTTGTCTCGCAGATCACGAATGCGAAGGGTGAAGTCGTCACGACGACGGTTCAGTCCATCCTCGACCAGTTGATGCCTGGCCTTATTCCACTCTTAATGACATTTGCCTGCATGGCCCTGATGAAACGCAAGGTCAATCCGATCTGGATCATCTTTGGTCTGTTCGCACTCGGCATTGTCTGCTATGCACTTGGCATCATGAATGTCAAATAAGTCCAATCCGTCTGATTAAGGAACAAAATCCGTAATTTGCAACGCCTTTTCCCTTGGGAAGGGGCGTTGTTTTGTATGAAACCCTTTACATTTGTGGGGGAATTCCGTAAAATAAAGAAAGATATAGTAAGCAAGCTATTTGGTTATGCCAAAGACCTGGCATAATGGGATAAGTATGGAATAGGAGAGATGTTCCCATGATCAAAAAAGCGATTGCTGTAATGACATCTGGCGGCGACAGCCCGGGCATGAATGCCGCGGCACGCGCCGTTGTCCGCACGGCACTTTATGAGGGTGTAAAAGTCTATGGTATCAACAACGGCTACCAGGGCATGCTCGATGACGACATCGTGGAGCTCACGAGCCGCAGTGTCAGCGACCTCATTCAGCGCGGCGGTACGTTCCTCGGCACGGCCCGCTGCCCTGAGTTCAAGACGCCGGAAGGCCGCCGCAAGGGCTATGACAACCTCGTAAAGCGTGGGATTGAAGGCCTTGTCATCATCGGCGGTGACGGCAGCCTGACGGGCGGTTCGCTGCTCTCGAAGGAAACGGGCATGCCGATTGTCGGTCTGCCGGGCACGATTGATAACGATGTCTGGGGCATGGATTACACGATTGGCTGCGATACGGCTGCCAACACGATTGTCGATGCCATCAACAAACTGCGCGACACGGCATCGGCTCACCGCCGCATCATGCTCGTCGAGGTCATGGGCCGCAACTCGGGCTGGCTCGCCATGATGTCCGGCATTGCCGGCGGTGCTGAGTTCATTCTCGTACCAGAAGTTAAATTCAACATCGACACGATGTGCGAAGAAATTAAAGAGATGTATGATGCCGGCAAACGCTACAGTATCATCGTCGTTGCTGAAGGTGCCGGCTCGGCCATCGAGATCGGCAAGGCCGTTGAGGAAAAGACGGGCATCGATACGCGTGTATCGGTTCTCGGCCACATCCAGCGCGGCGGTTCGCCGACGGTCGAAGACCGCATGAAGGCTTCGATGCTCGGCGAAAAGGCAGCTCTCGCGATCATCTCGGGTGCATCCGACGTCGTCTTCGGCTTCAACGAAGGCAAGGTCGTAGCCGTCAACCTCTTCGAGTCGGTCAACAACACGAAGACCCTGAATCCGGAACTCGTACGCCTTGCACGCGTGCTTGCCTGATTTAAAAATCCGCAATAAAAAATCTGGTCCGCATTTGCAGACCAGATTTTTTTGTATGTATTTCGTATTTACAGGTAAGAACTTACATGATGCTGCCCGGATATTTGAGCGTGGCGAAATAATCATCAAGAGTCTCAGCACGGCGGATGAGCTCGATACTGCCGTCTTCACGCAGCAGGAGTTCGGCGCACCAGAGTTTGCCGTTGTAATTGAAGCCCATGGCACTGCCGTGCGCGCCTGTATCGTGAATGATGACGCAGTCGCCAATGTTGATTTTCGGCAGCTTGCGGTCGATGGCAAATTTATCGTTGTTCTCGCAGAGCGAGCCCGTAACGTCGTAGACGTGGTCGCACGGCTCGTTTTCCTTGCCGGCAATCGTGATGTGATGGTAAGCACCGTACATGGCCGGACGCATGAGGTTGGCCATGCAGGAATCAAGGCCGATGTAATCCTTGTACGTCTTTTTCTCGTGGATGGCTGTGGAGACGAGCCAGCCGGCAGGGCCCGTCATGGCGCGGCCGCTCTCGGTCAGGATGGCGACGTCGCCGAGGCCATAGGGTACCATGAGCTCATCGTAGAGCTTGTGGATGCCTTCGCCGATTTCCTGCAGATTCAGAGGTTCTTCCTCCGGACGGTATGGGATGCCGAAGCCGCCGCCGAGGTTGACGAATTCGACATGGATATCGAGTTTTTCCTTGAGCTCGCGGGCCAGCGTGAACATGAGCTTGGCCGTGAAGAGGAATGCTTCCGTGCGGCGCTCGTTCGAAGCGACCATCGTGTGCAGGCCAAAGCGTTTGACGCCTTTTTCCTTGACGATTTTGTAGGCTTCGAAGAGCTGGTCGCGCGTCAGGCCGTATTTGGCCTCGGTCGGTTTGCCGATGATGTCGTTGCCTTCCATAAGGTCGCCCGGATTGTAGCGGAAGCAGATGACTTTTGGCAGGCCGGCATTTTTCTCGAGGTATTCGATATGGCTGATATCATCGAGGTTGATGATGGCGCCGAGCTCGATGGCCTTCTGGAATTCATCAGCCGGCGTGTCGTTGGAGGTCAGGAGAATCTCCTCTCCCTTGACCCCCGAGACATCAGAGATGATGAGTTCGGCGAGGCTGCTGCAGTCCGTGCCGGCACCTTCTTCATGCAGAATCTGAACGATGCGCGGGTTTGGCAGGGCCTTGACGGCAAACTGCTCGCGGAAACGCGGTGCCCAGGCGAATGCTTTCTGCAGATTGCGGATGTTCTCACGGATGGCGTGTTCGTCGTAGATGTGAAAAGGGGTCGGATACTTTTTGATGACTTCTTCAAGTTCATCCTTCGTGAGCGGGAAAGTCTTTTTGCTCATAAAATTGTCCTCCTGTGAAACGATAAAAGAACCAAAGAGAATTATTATCTATAAAATTGTTAATTTATTATAACAAACAGGAATACTGCTGTCAATTCCTATGTTATAATTGTATAATAAAATCACTGTATCGGGGAAAGATTTCTAGTAAATTCAGATGCCTTACAGGCAGCCTGGTCCATTGTGTGGTAAAATAAATCGTATACCGTATATAATAATAGAAGGTTTATTCTTTTTTAGGAGTAAAATAAATATGGGAAGAATATTTGGCGTGCTGAGACTTTTCCGGCACGATATCCTTGTCATGCTGCTCTCGCTCAAGAGCCGGCAGACGCCGCGCAAGGTCAAGGGCATGATGCTTTTCGCGATTCTCTATCTTTTAAGCCCGATTGACCTGATTCCCGATGCCATTCCGGTGGCAGGGCTTCTCGATGATGCCGTCATTGTGCCGACCGTTATCGCGGCGCTCATGCATTTTCTGCCGCCGCAGGTCCGTTATGATTGTGAGGGGCAGGCCGATTATATCCTGAGGCATGGGAAATTGGCCGCGGCCTTTTTGAGCCTGTTTGTCCTTTTATGGGCCGGTGTGTTAATCTGGGGAATTTACAAGCTGCTATCGTAAAAAATGAATTGTAATAATTGGGAAGCGTGTTATCTATAATGGAAATATGAGAAAGGAGGCTGCTTGACCGTTGCGTTTATATATTGCCGAGAAACCAAGCGTGGGGCGTGAACTCGCGAAATGTCTGCGGGGACCCATCGCGCGCCGTGATGGCTATCTCGTGACGAAAGACGGCATCGTGACGTGGCTGTTTGGTCATATCCTGCGTCAGGCCGAACCGGAGGAGTACGACGAGAAGTACAAGCGCTGGCGCGCAGAGGATCTGCCCATCATCCCCCAGCAGTGGAAGCTCTTTGTCGATAAGGACTGTGAGAGGCAGTTTGCCATCGTCAAATCTTTGATTGACAAGGCCGATGAGATTGTACACGGCGGCGACCCGGACCGCGAGGGACAGCTGCTCGTCGACGAGGTGCTCGACTATCTGGGCAACAAGAAACCGGTGAAACGCATTCTCCTGAACGCCTTGGATGAAAAAAGCATCAAAAAGGCCAATGCGAGCCTGCGTGACAACCGCGATTTCTTCAATTTAAAACAGTCGGCCCTCGCGAGGGCACGGGCGGACTGGCTCATCGGCATGAATCTTTCGCGTGCCTATACTCTCGCTGCGCGCCGCGCCGGTCATGAGGGCCTTGTACTGCCGATTGGCCGCGTCAAGACGCCAACGCTTTCGCTCGTCGTGCGCCGCGAGCGTGAGATTGAGCATTTTAAGCCCGTGACGTATTATCTCATCAAGGGAATGTTCCGCCATGAAAACGGTTCATTCGAGGCGCAGTGGAAGCCGAAGGACACGATGGCGGGGCTCGACAGCGAGAACCGTCTGATTGATAAGAACATCGCCGATGAGAAATTGGCTTTTTTCAAGGATGAGCCGCACGAGGCCGTGATTTCTTCGTATCAGAAGACAAAGAAGCAGGAGCCGCAGCCCCTGCCGTTTTCACTTTCCACGCTGCAGGTTCTCGCAGGCAAGCGCTTTGGCTATGCGCCGCAGCTTGTGCTCGATACGGCGCAGAAGCTCTACGAAAAAAAGCTCACGACGTATCCGCGTTCGGACTGCGAATATCTGCCGACAAATCAGTTTGGCGATGCTAAGACGATTTTGTCGCATCTTGCAAAAACCGGCGACGAACTCGTCTCTTCGTGGGTGCCGGTGGCCAATCCGCAGCAGAAGAGCCGCGCGTGGAACGATAAGAAGATTTCGGCGCATCATGCCATCATCCCGACGACGGTACAGGCCGATGTCACAAAAATGACGGCGGAGGAACGCAATCTCTATCATTTGATTGCCCGCGGCTATCTGGCCCAGTTCTATCCGGTCCACACGTATGACCAGACGAAAATCGAGGTCCAGTATAAGGATGAACTCTTCACGGCCAGCGGCCGCACGGAGCGGGACCTTGGCTGGAAGGTCATGTATCAGTCCATGAAGAAAAAATCCGCGTCTGCCGATGAGTCCGAAGAGGAAGGCAAAGAAGGCAAAGACGAGGATGAGAGCACAAAAACGCTGCCAGCCATGAAGAAAAAGGACATCGTCAACTGGCAGCGCGGCCGTCTGCTTGAAAAAATGACGAAGCCGCCGGTTCGTTTTACAGCCTCGACGCTGCTGGCCGGTATGAAGGAAATTCATAAATACGTCAAGAATCCGGAAGCGAAGAAGCAGCTCAAGGATGTCTACGGCATCGGCACTGAAGCCACGCGTGCGACCATCATCGATGACCTCATCCGCCGCAAATTTCTGAAGGCACATGGCAAAAAGAAATACCTCGTGCCGACGCCGGTAGCCTATCTGCTTGTCGACGCCCTGCCCGATGATTTGACGTATCCGGACGCCACGGCCATTTGGGAGGACAAACTCCACTCGATGTCAGAAGGCGAAGGAACCCTTGCGGAATTTCTGCAGGGGCAGATTGACTTTACACGCAAACTCTGCCAAAAGGCCGAGGATATTCATATGGAAGTCAAGGGCGAAAATGTCTGCCCGCGCTGCCATCAGGGCGTGCTCATTCAGCGCAAGGGGCGCAACGGTGTCTTCTGGGGCTGCTCGAATTACCCGAAATGCCGCATGACCTGTAACGATAAAAATGGCAAACCTGACCTTGAGGACGCGAAAGCACGCCTTGCGCACACGCCGCGCGATATGGCGCCCGCGGCCGTCTCGGCCTCAGCGCTGGCGCAGCAGCAGCGTTCAGCTTCGCGGCAGCTTCCTGCAGCAATGAACGCGGCGGGAACGTCTTATCTGTCAGCAGATTATGCGGCATCCGGCCGGTATCAGGAGACAGCGGCCGATATTGAAGCACTGAATTCCCTGTTTTCACCCGCAGATTATGCGGCCAGAATGGAAGAAGACCGCAAAAGCTACGAATCCCAGCAGCAGTCTGCATGGCAAAATTGGGCGGACAAGCCGAAGTACTCGGCCAGCCCCATGGAGCATATGCAGGAGCCGGACGGACAAAAGGAGCAGGATAAGACCTATCTCTGCCCGCGCTGCCGCGAGGGCCATCTGCGCAGTCTGCATGGCCGCAACGGTGTCTTCTGGGGATGCTCGAATTATCCGCGCTGCACGGCCACCTTTGACGACGACCACGGCAGGCCGCTTTTGAAATAAAGCAGGAAATAAAAATAGAAAATAGATAGGATAATATAAGGAGAAAACATGACAACATTTCGTGATTTAGGTGTCAGCGAGACACTCTGCGAGGCTCTGGCCAAAAGAAATATCACGGCTCCAACGCCCATCCAGCTGCAGACCATCCCTAAAATTCTTGCGGGTACGGACATTCTCGGCGTGGCGCCGACGGGCACAGGCAAGACCCTTGCGTATCTTTTGCCCTTGCTGATGAAAATCGAGCCGGAGCGCCGCGAAGTGCAGGCTGTCGTGCTTGCACCGACGTATGAACTCGCCATGCAGATTGCCAGCGAGGCGCGCGAACTCAGTGCGCAGGCAAATCTCGGCATCCGTGTGCAGGGCCTCATCGGCGGCGCCAATATCGCGCGTCAGATGGACAAGCTTAAGGAAAAGCCGCAGCTCATCGTCGGTTCTGCCGGACGCATCATCGAACTTAACCGCAAGGGCAAGCTTAAGCTGCACGGCGTCAGGATGCTCGTCCTCGACGAATTTGACCGACTGCTCGACGACCAGAACGACATGACGACGGCCGATGTCGTGAAACTCCTGCCGGAGGACCGTCAGGCCCTGATGTTTTCGGCAACGGACCCGAAAAAAGCCAGAGAGCGGGCCTCGTTCCTCGGTCAGCCGGAACTCATCGAAATTGAGCAGTCGGCGGAGGAAATTGCGGCCTGCCGCCATTACTTTGTCATGGTGCCGTTCCGCGAAAAAATCGAGCGCGTGCGGAGACTCACGCGTTCCCTGCCCATCAAACGGGGCCTTGTCTTTATCAATAAGACATTTGCGGCAGAACAGACACTCTCTAAACTCCGCTATGAGGGCATCCGCGCCGAATCCCTGCTCGGCAAAGACGCCAAACAGTCGCGACAGTCGGCCATGGCTGCCATCAAGGGCGGCCGCGCCAATCTGCTGCTTTCGACGGACCTTGCAGCCCGCGGACTCGATATTCCCGATGTCGATTACGTTATCAATCTCGACTTTCCCGAGAGTGCGCAGGTTTACAAGCATCGTGCCGGCCGTACGGCCCGCGCAGGCCGCGAGGGTGCTGTCATTACGCTGATTGACGTCAAGGAGTCGCTGAAACTTGAAAAGCTTGAGAAAAAACTCGGCATCCACTTCGAGCGTCTGCCCAAGACTCATGGGGAGACTGCCGGCAGAAAGAAAAGACCAGTCAGGGCGGCAAGCAGCGGCAAGCTGGAAAAGTCGTCAAAGTCACTTGCTAAAAAATCATTTTTCAAGCAGAAATAAGGTTCCTGTCGATATCAATAGGCAAGACTCGATAGACCGGACAGGATAGGTTTTGTATCAGAACTAGGAGGTTCTTTAAACGTGGACATTGTGCCCATATTATTTCAGTTATTACTCGTTCTCTTTCTCATCGCGATGAATGGTTTCTTTGTCGCGGCGGAGTTTTCGTGTGTCAAGATACGTCCGTCGCGCCTTGAGACGCTGATTCAGGAAGGCAGCCGTCAGGCAAAGTATGCCAAGAAGCTCACGGACCATCTCGATGCGTCGCTTTCCGTGACGCAGCTCGGCATCACGCTGGCCTCCCTTGGTTTAGGCTGGGTCGGTGAACCTGCCGTGGCCACGCTCATCCTGCCCGTCACGCATATGCTCGGGCTCGATGATGTCATCGGCCATACGATTTCCCTTGCTTTGGCCTTTTCCATCATCACGGGCATGCATATCGTGCTCGGCGAACTCACGCCAAAGACGATGGCCATCCAGAATGTCGAGAAAATCATGCTGAATGTTGCACTGCCCATGCTGATTTTCCAGCGCGTGATGTACCCCTTTGTCTGGCTGCTCAATCATGTGGCCAACTGGGTGGCACATCGTCTGGGCTTTCATACGGCCTCGGAGGGCGATGATGCTCATACCGAAGAGGAAATCCGCCTGCTCATGGAGGAAAGCCACCGTCAGGGCCTCATTGATGATACGGAAGTCGATTTTGTCGACAACGTCTTTGATTTCACCGACCTCAATGTCCGCGAAATCATGACGCCGCGTACAGATATGATTTGCCTCTATCTTGAGGACAGCATGGAGGAAAATCTCAATGTTATCCTCGAGGAGCAGCTCACGCGTTACCCAATCTGCCGCGAGGATAAAGACCACATCGTCGGTTTCCTGCACGTCAAAGACCTCATGCGCGTCATGGCGGAAGGACGCAAGCCGAATCTGCGCCGCCTCGCGCGCAAGGCCCTGATTGTGCCGGAGAGCATGGACGTCAGCGTTCTTCTTAAGACCATGCAGAAGCAGCGTTCGCAGATGGCCATTGTCGTCGATGAATACGGCGGCACGGCCGGCATGGTGACAATTGAGGATATTGTTGAGGAAATTGTCGGCGATATTCAGGATGAATTCGACGAGGAGCGTCCGACGGCTGAACGCCGCGGCAAGCGCATTTTCTCGGTCGATGCCAAGATGCTCTTGGAGGAACTCGAGGACATTCTGGAAATCCGCATTGAGGATGAAGACGTCGATACGATTGGCGGCTGGCTCTACGACCAGATTGGCCAGACGCCGCGCGTCGGGCAGATGGCAGCCTCGGGCGGCAATACCTTCTATGTTGAGGAAGTTGACGGCGTGCGCATCACGCGCGTCCTGATTCACTGTGCCGAAGATCTCCAGAAGGAGCACGATGAGATTGTCGATATGCCGCAGTAAGTGCCCCATAAAGACAAGAAAGGATAAGAATTTCGTTTCATTTCCTGTACTAGGCTTTTCAGGATGAAAACGGTATAATAAAGACGTATCTGATGGAAACAGGAAGATAATAGATGATCATTACACTCGAAAATTTCACAAAGAGTTATGGCGAAAAGCAGCTTTTTGCCGGTGTGAACCTCAGTATGGATGCAGGCGACAAAGTCGGTATCGTCGGGGTCAACGGCACGGGCAAATCGACGTTTCTCAAGGCGATTGCGGGACTCGTGCCTGTCGATGAAGGCACGATGGTCACGATGCGCGGCCTGCGCATCGAGTATCTCGCACAGGACAAGGTATTCAATCCGGAAAATACCGTGCTCATGGAAGTCTTCCGCGGCATGACGCCGCTTATGGACGCCCTGCGCGGATATGAACTGGCCCTCTCTGAGTCGCAGAAGACTCCGGATGACCCGAAAATCCAGCAGCGCATCATGAAGTATGCGGAAAAAATCGATGAACTCGATGGCTGGCAGGTCGAGAGCACGGCTAAAACGGTCCTGCAGAAGCTCGGCATCGGCGATTATACAGCCAAGGCCGGCACGCTTTCCGGCGGTCAGCAGAAGCGTCTGGCCCTTGCGACAGCGCTGATTCAGCCCTGTGACCTGCTGCTGCTTGACGAGCCGACCAACCATCTCGACAGTGAGACCATCGCATGGCTCGAGGAATACCTCAAAGGGCAGAAAGGCGCCCTTTTGATGGTCACACATGACCGCTATTTTCTCGACAACACGGCGACAAAAATCCTTGAGCTCGATAAAGGCAGTGCCTACACCTATACAGGCAATTACTCGTCTTTCCTCGAACAGAAGGAAGCGCGCATCGAGCGTGAGGAAGCCAGCGAACAGAAACGCCAGAATTTCCTGCGCAACGAGCTCAAGTGGCTGCGCCGCGGCGCTCAGGCGCGTTCGACGAAGCAGCGTGCGCGCATCGAGCGGTATGAGGAAGTCAAAAACAAGAAGGTTGACCTCGACCGCAGCACCGTGGAAATCGGACTCGCGGGCAGCCGCCTCGGCCGTACGGTCATCGAGCTCAACCATGTCGGCTATGAAGTCGGCGGCCGCACGATCATCAAGGATTTTTCCTACACCGTCCTGCGCAATGACCGCGTGGCCATTCTCGGCCGCAATGGCACGGGAAAATCCACACTCCTGAACATTTTTGCCGGACGTCTGCAGCCGACGCATGGTACCGTGACCATCGGTCAGACGGTCAAGATCGGCTATTTCACGCAGCGTGCTGTAGAAATGGACGAACGCCTGCGGGCCATCGAATACATTCAGGAAGCCGCAAGGTCCATTACTTTAGCAGATGGTTCGCGTATTTCGGCCAGCGAGCTCATGGAGCGTTTCCTTTTTCCGGGAGAGCTGCAGTGGACGCCGATTGCGAGACTTTCGGGCGGTGAGAAGCGCAGACTTTTCCTGCTTCGCATCCTTATGGAAGAGCCGAATGTTCTTTTGCTCGATGAGCCGACAAACGACCTCGATCTCGAGACGATGTCCGTGCTCGAATCGTTCATCGACGATTTCCGCGGCGCGATTATCTTCGTTTCGCATGACCGTTTCTTCGTCGACCGTCTGGCCGATAAAGTCTTTGTCTATCAGCCGGATGGCAGCCTGCGCATGTACGCGGGCGGCTACAGCTATTACAAGGAAAAGGAACGCGAGGAAGAAGCGGAAAAAGCCGCAGCAGAACCTGCTTCAAAGAAAGTTGAAGAACGCGAAAAGCCTAAGGCCGCGGAACGTCCGCAGCGTCA
Organism: Mitsuokella apri; assembly: GCF_051886055.1. Taxonomy (NCBI): domain Bacteria; kingdom Bacillati; phylum Bacillota; class Negativicutes; order Selenomonadales; family Selenomonadaceae; genus Mitsuokella; species Mitsuokella apri. The sequence continues at coordinate 51,787 of NZ_JBJEXT010000007.1, forward strand.
GACTAAAAAGCGTCTGAGCTTTGGCGAACAGAAGGAATATGCGGAAATTGAGGGCGTCATCGCGAGCAAAGAAGGAGAGCTCAAGGTCGTTCGTCTCGAGATGCAGCAGGCAGCGACAGACTACACACGCCTTGCCGAACTCGGCCGTGAGGAAACACGCCTGGCAGCGGAACTCGACCATTTGATGAAACGCTGGGCCTATCTCGAGGAAATCGCGGAAAATCAGGATTAAACAGTCAATCATTTATTCTATCTATATATAAAGGGGAAGGTAACCATGGCATTTGACAAGAATCAGTTTGCAGACATCGTCGAGGAGTTCAAGGTAGACGGCGCGCGCCTTCATGAAGTCGCGGCTGACTTCCGCTATGACCTGCGCAAAGGTCTTGAGGACCCGAATGAATCGTCGCTGCGCATGCTCAAATCGTACGTCGGCCTGCCGACTGGCGAAGAAACGGGCGAATACCTCGCACTTGACTTTGGCGGCACGAACGTGCGCGTCCTGCGCATCCGCCTTGACGGCCACGGCAAATTTGAAATCCTGAAGAAAGTTGCCAAACCGCTGCGCGTCGAGGGCGTCTATGATTTCGTCGGTGAGGGCTCGACGGCAGAGGAGCAGTTCGATTTCATTGCCGAGCTCGTCGATGAAGCCATTGAGGGCGACCATAAGACGAAGTATCTGCTCGGCCATACGTTCTCCTTCCCGTCGGAGCAGACGAATCTTTATAATGCCAAACTGATTATCTGGACGAAGGAATTTGCAACGAAGGGCGTTGAGGGCAAGGTCGTCAACGACCTCCTCAAAGAAGCTCTGCATCGTCAGGGCATCGACAATGTTGAGCCGACGGCCGTCATCAACGATACGGTTGCCGTTCTCCTCGCCGCTGCTTACAAGCAGGCCGACACGTACATCGGCTCGATTTATGCAACGGGCCATAATACCTGCTATTTCGAGCCGTTCAAGGGCAAGGCAGAGCAGCCGATGATCCTGAATCTCGAGTCGGGTGGCTTCATGAAACTCGCGCCGAATCGTTTTGATGCCGAATTTGATGCCGCTTCGGAAAAACCGGGTGAGCAGCGTCTTGAGAAAATGGTTTCGGGCCGTTACATGGGCGAGCTTTTCGGCATGGCCATTGCGGAGCTCCTCGGTGAAAAGGGCAAAAAATACGGCTTCACAAGCATCGATATGTCGAACATCATCCTCGATGAAACGGCTGGCCTTACAGAAGTTGGTCGCATTGTCAAGGCCAAGACAGGTCATGAACTTGAAGAAGTCGACCTGCAGCGCCTGCAGGAACTCGCCTCGGCCATCGTCGTGCGTTCAGCACGCCTCGTAACGGCTACGTATGTCGGCATCATCTGGCAGCTTGCCGGTGATGAAGCCGTCAAGAAGCAGCACATTGCCATCGATGGTTCCGTTTACGAGAAGATGCCTCTGGCCAAGGAAAACATCATGCGTGCGCTTTCCGAACTTCTCGGTGAGGCTGCTGCCAATGTCGATACGGTCCTTGAAAACGGCGGTTCTGGCCTCGGTGCTGCTATCGCCGCTGCCATGTCGCAGAAGCAGGCGTGATTTCCTAAGCAAAAAAATAATACTGAATAAAGAAGCCACTGCTGTCTCCTGGAGATGGCAGTGGATTTTTATATAAATGACACCTTATTCGTGATATAATAAAAAAATCAATATGAGAGAAATCGGGGAAAGGGGGCGTTTGCCATCGAACAGTCACTTAATATGACCATGACCCAGCATCTGAGCATGACGATGCAGATGCAGCAGGCCATTCAGATTCTGCAGCTTTCAGCACAGGATCTGCGTGCAGTGGTTGAAAAAGAATATTTGGAGAATCCGGTGCTGGAGATGGACGAGCCCTCTTCTTATGCGGCAGAACATGGTGAGAGAATGCAGGAAGTATTGCAGGCTGGCAATGCCGCAGCTCTGGCAGATTATCTCGATGGCGGTGGCAAGCAGCCTGCCTATTTTGCTGAAGATAGTGAAAAACACGTCGAGGCAGCAGCCCCGCTGCATATGACATTGGAAGAAGAACTTCTGGAACAGGTTAATTTTACATTTCAGGATGAACGGGAAAAGGCGGCTGCCGTCTTTCTCGTCGGTTCTCTTGACGGCCGCGGTTATTTGACCGTACCGCTGGCAGAAATTGCCCGCGCTGCACAGATCGAGATGCCGGAGGCCGCCCGTGTTCTCGCTGTTATCCAAAATTTTGACCCGGCCGGCGTGGGCGCGCGCAATCTCTCGGAATGTCTGCGCCTGCAGGCCGAGCGTCAGGGCCTTTATAATGGCCTGGTCGCCGCGGTCATTGACCGCCACCTCGATGATGTGGCTTTGCACCATATTAAAGAAATTGCTGCTGCGGAGCAGGCAAGTCCTGCCGACGTGCAGATGGCCGTCGATATCGTCAAACGCTTCAATCCGAAGCCTGGTGCTGCTTACGGCAGTGATGAACCAGCCTATATTACACCGGATGTCATTGTGCGCCGCGTGGAAGGCGGCTATCGTGTGGAACTCGAGGACGGCGATGTACCGCAGCTTCATATTTCAGCGCTGTACCGTCAGGCAGATGCTTTTGATAAAAAAACGAAAAAATACATTACAAGTCGTCTGCATGCTGCATCCTGGCTGATCAGCAGTATTGAACAGCGGCGCACGACCATCCGTCATGTCGTTGAGGAAATCGTGCGCCGGCAGCCGGAGTTTCTGGCCAAAGGACCGGCTTATCTGCAGCCGATGACGATGAAAGAAGTGGCAGATGCGATTGGCGTGCACGAATCGACGGTCAGCCGTGCCGTGGCCAATAAATATGCGGAACTGCCAAATGGCATTGCTGCGTTGCGAAGTTTCTTTACGTCACGCAGTGTCAAGTCGGAGAGTGGAGAGGAGGTTGCTGCTGCTCAGGCAAAAGCGGCCATTGCCAAACTGATTCTTGCAGAAAATCCGCGCAAACCCCTTTCGGACCAGAAAATCTGCGGACTCCTGAAGGAGCAGAATATCATCCTTTCCCGCCGTACAGTCATGAAATACCGTGAACAGCTCGGCTATGATTCCTCGGTGAAACGAAAGCGGTACTGATTTGCCAGCCTGCCCTCTGGGGCAGGTTTTTTATTTTATAGCTGCTATATGAAATAGACATACACAAGAAATAAGAAGTAAAAACAAAATAGAAAATACCGCCGAAATAAAAGGAAATAATAACTTTGTGAAAAAATACGCAAAATAGCTTGCATTCTATAAGGAACGTGCTATTATAGAAATCAGATGATCCGACGGAATGTTGTATAGATAGATAAGTTAAAAAAAGCACGTTCTCACGGATTATTATTATTGGGAGCAAGGGATATGTGAAGTGAGAGCACATTTATAATACCTTTTTTCGTCAAATAAAGTTAATTTTTTCACTTTCACTACAATTGTGCAATTATTCGTAAGCTTGTCTTAGGGGAGGACTTATCATGGCAGATCAGAAAAAACCACGTATTGTCATTGTCGGTGCAGGTTTTGGCGGCGTTAAGCTGGCCAAGCTTTTTGCTAAGGAAGATGTTGACGTAACGTTAGTGGACCGCCATAATTTTCAACTGTTTCAGCCGCTTCTTTATCAGGTATCGACGGCTGTTCTCGATACGGATGAGATCGCTTATCCGGTTCGTACTTTTTTCCGCAAGAATCAGAATGTTGAATTCTTCATGGCTAAGGCGGAAGGCGTTGACCAGGCACGCAAGGTCCTGCTGACGAATCACGGAGAAATTTCTTATGATTATCTGATTCTGGCTGCCGGTGCTACGACAAATTACTTTGGCATGAAGTCTGTTGAGGAAAATTCCTATGGCATGAAGACCCTGCAGGAAGCCCTGCATATTCGCAATCATGTTCTGCATATGTTTGAGCGTGCCAATAAGGAAAAGGATCCTGCAGTCCGCCGCCGCATGCTGACGTTCGTCGTCGTTGGCGGTGGCCCGACGGGCATTGAGGAATCCGGTGCGTTGACAGAACTCTTCGGCATTCAGAAAAAAGAGTTCCATCACCTCGATTTCGATGAAGTTTCCGTCAAACTCATCGAAGCTACGCCGAATGTTCTGCCGATGGTTGCTCCGAATCTGCGCGAGCATGCTGTCAAAGTCCTGCGCAAGAAGGGCGTCGATGTCATGCTGAACACGCAGGTTGTCGATTACGATGGTCAGGAACTCAAGCTCAAGGATGGCAGCACGATTCCAACATCTACGGTTATCTGGGCAGCTGGTGTCAAGGCCGTGCCGTTCATCAAGGACTGCGGCGGCGAAGTCGACCGCGGCGGCCGCATCATCGTCAATGAGAAACTGCAGGTAGAAGGCAGCGACTGCGTCTTTGCCATCGGCGACTGCGCGCATTATCAGCACGGTACGGAGCGCCCGCTGCCGACCGTTGCTCCGGTTGCCATGCAGCAGGCACAGACGGCTCATGACAATATCATGAAACTCATCCATGGTCAGAATGACCTCGCTACCTTCCATTATAAAGATCTCGGCTCGATGGCCACGATTGGCCGCGGTGAAGCCGTTGTCGACAAGACGAAGATCAACCCGCAGATGACGGGCTTCCTCGCCTGGTGCGCATGGATGTTCGTTCATCTCCTGCGCCTCGCCGGCGCGCATGCCAACTTCACCGTTGCCATCAAATGGACGTGGAACCTCTTCTCGGGTACGCGTCTCGGCCGCATCATCACGAATATCAAAGACTGATGAAAGGCGGATGGATGTACAAAATTTGCCTATCTATTAATATCCTACATATATAATATTGAGCTGTTTCCTGCGGGAGACAGCTTATTTTTTGTGCTTTTCAGGAGTGTCTGTCCTGCGCGGAATGCGGATTGTTTTTATTCTTTTATGTATTCATATAAAGGAGCAGGAAATTCTGCCTTACATAGAGAATATGTACTTGAATATAGGCAAAGTCTGCTGTTGCAAGCAAAGTGATTCCCATTCAAATGAAGAGAATTTACAAAAAGAGGAGTGTTGTATATGAAACACTGCAGACATGGCAGACACGCAAAAACGGGTATGAATAAGAAAATTGGCATGCTGGCCGCCGCAGCAGCTTTTGGCTTTATGAATATGGGCTGGGCCTCGGCTGCACCGGTACCGACTGAGGCACAGAAGCAGGAAATTGACAGTCATCGTGATGTCTTGGTAAATGCTGGCAAACTGCAGGAAGAGCAGCAGACGAAAAAAGAATTGGATCAGGCCGGAGTATCTCTTGGCAATGCAGACCTGAAGGTAGAAGAGGCAGAACGTCCAAGCCTGAATCTGCCGGAATCCCTGAAGGTACAGGTCAATGACTTTAAGATTACGGGACAGGACATCTGCAGCGAGGATTCACTCAAGGCTCTTTTGGCCGATAAAAAAGGCAAACTGCTGACGTTTAAAGACCTGCAGGACGGAGCGGATACGCTTTCGCGTTATTTCCGCGATAAGGGCTATATCGCGGCCCACGCCTATCTGCCGGTCCAGAAAATCGAAAACGGTGTGGTCGAATATGCCGTTGTTGTCGGACGTTTCGATGGCATCACGATCACGAACAACACGAAAATCCATGACAGCGTCATCAAACGCGAGACCGCCTTCTTGAAAAAAGGTGATTATTTGACGCGCACGAATCTCGAACGTGCGGTTTGGCTGCTTTCGGATCTTGCCGGTGCGGACGCCAAGGCTGTGCTGACGACGGGTGACACCCCGGGAACGGTCCATGTGACACTCGACCTCAACCCGCATAACGGCAAGCAGGGCCTTTTTTCCATCGATAATTACGGCAACCGTTCGACGGGCTACAATGAATACGGCCTTGACTACGACTTTCTGAACCTTGCCCGTGAGGGCGACCATCTGGCCGTAGGCATCACGACGACGGGCAATGAACTCTTCAACTGGGGTGCAAATTACACGATCCCGGTCATCCGCGATGGTCTGAAGCTTTCAGCTGGCTATAATGTCCTGACGTATCAGCTCGGCGATACTTTTGAACCGCTCGACGGTGTCGGACATTCCCGTATCGCTTCGCTTGGTCTCGATTATGCGATCCAGCGCAGCCAGCGCCACAACCTCTACACGGGCCTGCGCTATGAGCACAGCGATATCAAGGATGAGTACCGTCTTTGGGATTCTACGTATGCGGACAAGAAAGGCAATGCCGCTGTCTGGTCCCTTTATGGCGATGAGCAGGACCGCAAGGGCGCAACGGATTGGCGTTTCGAGTATAAATTTGGGCATATCACGAACTCGGCTTTTGATTCCAGCGATATGGTTACGCGATGGCTGGCTGGCGACCGTGCAACGGATGGCACGTACAACAAGATTCGCGCGAACATTCTTCGCCGTCAAAATTTCAACGACCGCACGTATCTGCTGCTCTCGGCCCGCGGCCAGTACGCGTTCAACAATCTCGATTCTTCGGAGCATTTTGCCCTCGGCGGCCCGTACGGCGTGCGTGCTTATCCGACAAGCGAGGCTTCCGGCGATACGGGCTATCTGACGCGCGCCGAGCTCCGCTGGCTCCTGCCACTCGGTGCCAAAGACCAGCAGCTCCACCTCGCGACTTATCTCGAACACGGCGGTATCTGGCTTAACAAGGACAGCAGCCTGAGCAATGGCTACAAGAATCACCGCAATCTGCAGGGCGTCGGCCTCGGCCTCATCTGGTCGCGCTATGAAGACTGGTTCCTGCGTGCCGATTACGCTTGGAAACTCGGTTCGGAAGAGCCGACGAGCGACACAAACCATTCGGGCGGCCATTTCTGGATCCGCGGCGGTGTCTATTTCTAAGAAATACGCAGCATAAAACTGCATATAGCGTCATGAACGTGCATAGAATTACATAAAAATTTAAGCAGAGTGTATAACAGACACTCTGCTTTTTTCTTGGAAAAAAGAGGAACTAATAGGCGGAACAGACTCCTGCAAAAGGTCTTTTTGGGAATTGAACACGGTTTTTGTTTTTTGAAGATTCGTGTCTTGAAATTACATATAATAGCATTAAATGGCATAAAATAACCTAAAAATCAATGGAAAAATCGTAAAAATAGCTTTGTTTATGTTTGATGATGCATTATTTATATTAATAAATTCAGTCTATATCATTTAGAATATATATGATTAAAAATTATTATCCGTTATTGTGTATTCTCGATTATGTGCTATAATATAAATAGAATAGTGAAAACAAAATGTTCTGGTTGGTGCATAAACATGCAAAACGCTTTAGAAAAGCGATTGCAGCTTGGCGGACGTCTTCACTATTGTCCCATATCATTTTTTGGAAGGAACAGTCTGACTTTGCCTATATCATACTGTTTTTTATCCAGCTTATTGAAAGGAAGAAGATGCTTACTATATAACGAAAGAGGGGAACCAAAATGAAAACAGCGATGCGTAAAAGAAAGGAATGGCAGCGCCAGACAGCGGCGATTACCGCTGCTTTAATGGCTATGTCGGTCGGCGGTATCGCCTACGCAATGCCACAGGGTGAGAATATCCGTTCCGGTAAAGGGGAAATTACCCGTCAGGACAAGGATATGACGATCAACCAGGATTCCAAGCGCCTGGCTATCGATTGGGCCGGATTTGACATTGCCAATGATGAAAGAGTTACATTCCAGCAGCCCGGTAAGGACGCCGTGGCGCTGAACCGCGTGGTAGGAAATGCCGCTTCGGTCATCGATGGTACGCTTGCGGGCAACGGCCATGTCTATGTCGTCAACCCGAACGGCGTGCTCTTCGGCAAGGGGGCAAGCGTCGATGTCGGCTCGCTCGTGGCTTCGACCGCGAAAATCTCGGATGCCGATATGATGAACTTTGGCACGAGTGACGGTGCCATCTCAATGGCAGTTCCGGAAGATTCGCAGGCCAAGGTCATCAACGCCGGCACGATTCGCGCGGAAGGCGGCCTTGTCGTTCTGCATGCAGCCGATGCCCGAAACACCGGCACAATCACGAATCCGGGCGGCACGACAGCTCTGGCAGCTGCGAAGAACCTCAGTATTTCTGCTGATACGGCAGGCAAGATTAACTTCACCGTGGACGGCAAATTGGCACAGGCCAAAGCCCTAAACAGCGGCACGCTCTCGGCAAATGGCGGTTATCTCGTCATGACGGCAAGGAGTGCCGGCGATGTCATGAGCACCGTTGTGAACAACACGGGCACGATGGAAGCAAAGACCCTTCGCCAGAATGAAAAAGGCGAAATTTTACTGGACGGCGGCGATCACGGCGTTGTCGAGCTAGGCGGCACGATTGATGCATCCGGCATGGAGGCCGGGCAGAGTGCAGGCTCGATCAAGGCCATCGGCGCAGAAACGCACGTAGGAGATGACGCAAATCTCCTCGCAAAAGGCAATGTTGACGGCGGTCTGATTGAAACGTCGGGCGACTACCTCGAAATCAGCGATAAAGCAAACATCGACGCAGCAGGCGGGACAGGCAGTGCCGGCGAGTGGCTGCTCGATCCGACGAATGTTGTTATCAATGATACAGGAAGTTCCAAAGTTGCAAGTGGAGACAATCAGTACACTAGTGGCACAACATACTTAAAAACATCGTCTATTATCAAGGCATTGCAGAATAATAATGTCAAGATTCAGGCCGTAGATAGAGAGTATGGCAATGCTGATATCACGCTGGATTCGGCACTGGACGTCAATCAGACGACAACGGGTAAAAATACTTTTACCTTGGAGTCGCAGGGTGACGTTAATATCAATGCGGATATCAATGCAACAAGCCCGTTGAACGTTGTCCTGAATGCAGATTCGGATGGCAACGACAAAGGCGGTGTCAACATCAATGCGGACATCAGAACGGGCGGCGGCTCCCTGACTACAGGGAAAAACGGCGCTACTTTCTTTGGCAGCACGCAGGAAGGCGAGGCGAACCGCGTCATTGAAACGGCGGGCGGTGCAGTCAATATCCAGAATGAAGCGCGTCTGCAGCTGAATGGCGGTACTTTGAGTATCAATACGTCGGGCGGCAATGTGACGTTTGCCAAGAACGTTGCTTCCATGAATAAGTACGAAGCGTTCATGGACCATGACTTTGTTGATTATTATGAAGGGAAAATTAGTGATTGGACGGAGCAAGCGCGGAATTGGGATAATATACTGCAGTCTATCTATGGCAAGACATATACGGATAGCAATGGTGTTACGAAGAAGTTTGCTATCGCCCGGCAGACATATTATGGTTATGGGCAGCAAGTAGTTGCTAATTATAGCGACTTAAAACCTGCTGAAAAAGTTCAGCTTAGCAATGCGCTGGCCCAAACTTGGGAACTTGCTAACCTTGCAGCAACACAGGGCAATAGCGCGGCGGACCCAGATGGCAAGCAGCTGAATGGAACCCATCTTGTCACGATTACGGACAAGTATGAGAATTCGGCGGCAATGGCCAATGCGGTCAAAAAGAGTGGGGCAGTTCTGGAATACTTCACCGGCGGCAAAGAGACAACCAATATGTCGGCAAACCGTACAAGTGGACGTAAATTTGCCTGGGTTACGGGTCCGGAAAAAGGCACGACGTTCTACATTTCTTCGGGCATTGGCCAGGGCAGCGACCAGAATGGTATGTATACCAACTGGGTACAGGGCGGCAATGGCTATAGCGAACCGAATAATAACAACGGCTTAACGAAACAGCCTTACGTTGCCATTGGCTGGACCGATGAGAATGGCTGGGATGATGTCCACAATGGGGCAAGCACGATTCACGGCTTTATCCGTGAGACAGAACTGCCAAACTCCGCTCTTGCTATCAACAGCGGTGCTGGTAATGTTACGGTCGGTACAGAGGGGACTGCCAATACAGGAAAACTGGGCAGCGGCGTAGGTACAGGCCTGCGCAACGTCTCGATTGAAACGACTGCAGGCGATGTCAAAGTCCTCGATTCCATTTATGTTCACGACAACAATACGAACGCTGCAGCGGATCTGGCAAACGGCAATGTCAAAATTACGACACAGGGCAATGTTGATGTAGGGAAGATTACAGCAGACAAAAAAGTCGAGATTTCGTCCACGGGCGCAGAAAAACATGTCAACGTCAATGGCAATATTGCCACGGATGGACTGGTTTCGATTGAATCTGCAGATGATATCACCGTACACGGTATCCAGAATGCAGATAAGATTCGTCTTGTTTCTACGGATGCAAACGGCAATGGTGCCATTACGCTGGCTGACAACACGGACGGCAATGGTGCTCTGATTACTTCGTCGAATGCCAATGATGCTGTCATCATCGACGCCCGCGGCGCGAACGGTTCCTTCCATAATAATACGACGGGCGCGTCTGCTATCACGACGGGCACGGACGGCAACTGGAAGGTCTATTCCGCTTCGCCGGACCGCGACGAATTTGGCACGAACCTCAACAGCAATACGAATGCACAGTGGAATGCGACGAGCTCCACGTATTCGGCAGCAAATGACGGCAACAAATACATCTTCCAGGTACAGCCGAAGATGAACGTTGCGGCTGACGATAAGGAAAAAACATATGGTGTTGAACTTTCCGAGAACGACCTGACCGTTAAGAAAGCGGCAGCGTTCAAAGGTCAGAATGGCACCGACATTGACGTTCATAATTATGAAAATGCCTTCCAGGAAGGCGACGTCATGAGCCATTACACGGGCACGATCAATGCAGAGAGCGCCGGTGCAGCTGCTGCAGCTACCCGTACGGGCGGTGTGCGTACAGCAGATGACAACAACAAGGCCATTTATGACATTGCGGTCAGCGGCAATCTGGAAAGTAAAGACGGCTATGGTGCAGCTGAATTCATCAATGGTAATCTTGAAATCAACCGCCGTACGGTAAACCTGAACGGCAGCGCAGCGCAGACGTATGGCGATGCCACTCTGAACAACAAGACCGTTTATGCGGAGTCTGGCTCTGGAGATACGGGCCTTTACGGCAATGACAAGCTCGATACGGACAAAGTGGAATATGCCATCAGCACGACGGGCAAATATGAAGCAAACAAAGGCAGCCGCGTGACGGCCGATGCCGGCACGTACGCAGATGAGCTTGAGTTCAGCAATGTTCATGCTGTAAATGGCACGACTAACATGGATGCCAACTACACGTTCACGGGTAATGGCGACGTTACGGTCGATAAGAAAACAATCCAGAAAGATGAACTTGGCATTGACGGCAAGCCGCTCTACACGACGACCTACGGCACGAAAAAAGACCTCGGCACGGCCACATTCCACGGTGTCAACGGCGATGGCACGTATGATCTTGCCATCACGGATACGACTGCTCTGACAGGCGAAACGACTGGCAAAGTGACAAAGGATGTTGGTGACAACTACAGCACGACAGTTGAACTCAACGATGCCCTGGCTAAGAACTATCAGTTCGAGGGCGGCGCAGCGAGCAAAGAGTTTGCTGATACGGCGAGTGTCACGAAGGCTAAGCTGACCGTCAACACGAAGGGCTTTGAAGCCACGTATGGCGATGTTGATGCAGTCAAGAAAGGCCTGGAAAATGCCGTTACGATCAGCGGATTGACCAATGGCGACGGCGAAGCCACCGAAACAATGGATGGCGCGTCGGAAGCTTTGAAAGTAGTCAATGGCGAAGAGCGTACGAATGACGTCAAAAAAGGCGGCTATGAGATCAAGGCAAATTTGGATTCGCTTCAGAATACGATCAATAAGAACTATGAAGTGGAGAAAACCGGCGACAACGCTGTCATCACGAAAAAGGATATTCAGCTCATTACCGATGACATTGAAACCACTTATGGTGATGGTGATACGATCTATAATGCCCTTGCAGCAGGTAATCTGCTTCATCTGAATGGCCTTGTTTCCTGGGATTCGCAGGACAAGATCCTTAAGGAACTTGATGCAAGCACTTCCGTAGAGGACAATGTATCTGCTTTCAAGTTGGACAAAAATGGCAACATCGTAACGGATAGCGAAGGTCATCGCTATACGAATGATGTAAGAGGATACTCCATTACAACGTATTATTTCAATAGTGCTAACAATTATAAGGTTACCTCTGTAAAGAGGGGCACGATCCATGTTAATAAAGCACCGCTGACGATCACCACGGATGATAAGACGACAACGTATGGCACGGTCGACAAGAACTTCCATTCCGCGATCAGCGGTCTGGTCAACGGCGATACGGATTCGATTGTCAATCTGACGTACAATACCAAAGGTTATCTGAGCGATGCGAAGACGAATGACGTCGGCGATTATGCAATCAACACGACGGTAAACAATCTTCATAACTATGAAGTTTCGAAGAATACGGCGAACTTGCATATCGATAAGGCAGACCTGACGGTCAAAGTCGGCGATGTCTCGACGATCTATGGTACGCCGTTTGATGAGTCTAAATATGATTATGCAATTGGTCAGACAGCAAACGGCGATGACGCAGCGGCCCTGAAGACGGAGCTTGGCAACCTCAACTATACCAACGAAGGTGCAGGCGAGAATGGCAAAGCGACGAAGGATGTCGGTACGTACAGGCTGCTTGGCACGAAAGACCAGAAACTCAGCAACTATAAGATCAACTTCGAAAACGGTAAGGCAGAAGTTACGCCGTACACGATTGATGAGACGAATTACAAAGATCACATCAATTCTTCGTACAAAACGGTCTATGGCCAGACTGCTGACTTCGGCAAAGCAGCCTTCACGGGTGTCAATGGCGATCAGGCAGAGCTGGATATTGTGGATTCGGATGCCCTGGTTAAAGACGGCGGCGACCGCAAGACGCAGGACGCAGCAGAAAATGCCTACAATACGGTCGTTTCCTTCAATGGTCTCAGCGACCAGATGAAGAAAAACTACGGCCTGACGGGCAAATCGACGGCAGAGCTTGACAACACGGCAACGGTTGAAAAGGCAAATCTTACAATTAAACGTACGGGCATCGACACGGTCTATGGCACGGTCAAACTCGACGATGGTCATATGACGAGCCACACGGCCCTGGTCAACGGCGATGCTGATGACATCACCTACGACAACGGCGACTATGGCACGGCATACCTCAACGGCAATACGCGCACGAACAACGTCGGCAAGTATGATTACAAGGCCGCGCTGAACAGTGCAAGTGATGTTCTCCGCAACTATAACATCACGGATGACGAGACGAACTATGTCAGGATCACGCCGTACACGGTTACGGAAAATGACATTGTAGTCAGCCCAAGCTACACGACGAAGTATGGCACGATTGGTGAATTCGGCAAGGCTGCTTTCCGCGGTGTCAATGGCGACAGTGACTTTGAGGCTGATATTACGGGCTCCAATGCTTTGACGG
>NZ_JBJEXT010000008.1:0-60512 GCF_051886055.1 Mitsuokella apri
AAGTCCAGAAAATCAATATCATTGAATCTGCCTACAATTCAGATTTGTAGGTGGAAATAATGCGTGAGAAAATAAGGCTTGGCGATGTGTGTACAGTGGTGACAGGTAGTACACCTAAAACAGGGATTCCTGACTATTGGAATGGTGACATTGATTGGATTACACCTGCTGAATTAAATGAAGAGACTTATATCATCAATGGTAGCGAAAGAAAAATAACTGAATTAGCTGTTCGTAAAACGGGGCTTAAATCATTTCCGAAAGGAACAGTGGTGCTTTCTTCGCGTGCTCCTATTGGTAAAGTTGGTATTGCAGGAAAAGAAATGTACTGCAACCAAGGATTTAAAAACTTGATATGTGGGCCGAGAATATATAATGAATACTTATATTGGTTTCTGAAATCAAGAAAAGAATATTTAATCTCTTTGGGCCGTGGAGCAACTTTCAAGGAAATATCAAAAAAGATAGTTGAAAGTGTAGAAATTAATCTACCAAGTTTATCCACGCAAAAAGAAATTGTAGATATCTTAAATAAATGTCGTCATATAGTAGATATAAAACGAGAAGAACTTCGAACCATTGATCTACTTCTTAATGCCCGATTTGTTGAAATGTTTGGTGATCCTGTTTTTAATGAAAAGGGATGGAAAGTTTCTACTGTAAAAGATTTATGTAAAGCAATATACGGTGGCGGGACTCCTTCGAAATCACATCCAGAATATTATTTAGATGGTAATATACCGTGGGTTTCATCTAAAGATATGAAAACAAATCTTTTAAATGATAGTCAGATAAAGATTAATCAACTTGGGATAGAGAATAGTACAACTCGATTAGTACCAGTTAATTCAGTTATAATGGTAATTAGAAGTGGTATATTAAAACATACGTTACCAGTAGCAGTTAATCTTATACCGATTACCATTAATCAAGATTTGAAAGCATTTATTCCCAATCAATATATTTTATCGAGATTTATGGCTATACAATTTCAGTTACAAGAAAAAGATATTTTATCACAAGTAAGAGCTGTAACCGCTGACAATATAGAATTTAAATCAATATTGTCAAGGAAAATGATCGTTCCACCAATAGATTTACAATCTGAATACGTAAATTTTCTTACACAAATTGATAAATCAAAATTTACAATATCAAAGTATCTCTAGGCAATCTCGTGGATATGCTGAAACAAGAGGTTAAAAAGGAAGGATAAAAATATGATCGCGCCAACATCGTTAGATACAAATTTAAAGGAATTGCTAGAAGACGTCAACCAAGGCAAGATTCAACTTCCGGAGTTTCAGCGCAATTGGACATGGGATGATAATCGTATCAAGGGAATCATTGCCAGTTTGTCACAGGGGTATCCCATGGGAGCAATTATGCGCCTGCAATATGGTAATCCAGATATCCAGTTCCAATATAGAACAATCGAAGGAGTACATGCAGACGATGCAGTTCCAGATTACTTAGTCCTCGACGGTCAACAAAGATTGACTTCTATTTATCAGGCAGCTTATAGTCAGGAACCTGTAAAGACAAAAACGGAACAGGATAGAGAGATTCATAGATTCTATTATCTTTCTATGCCAAAATGTCTGGATGAAAATGAAGATCGCGTCGATGCTATACATTCTATTCCTGAGGATCGTAAAGTAAAAGAAAACTTCAATCGTACGATAACGATTGATTTATCCAGTCGGGAAAAAGAATTCGAGCAAAAAATGTTTCCTTTAAATGTTGCTTACCGTATTGATTTACGCACAGAATGGATAATGGGATATCTGGATTATTATGCTGATGATAAAGATGCCCGTGAAATATTCAAAAGCTTTAACAGCAGAATCCTTAATGCGATTACGGCGTATAAGCTGCCTGTCATCACTTTGGATAAATCTACTCCAAGAGAAGCTGTCTGCAAGGTATTTGAAAATGTCAATACGGGCGGCGTTCCCTTGACTGTCTTCGAATTGGTCACGGCAATGTTTGCCACGCATGAATTTGATCTTCGTGCCGACTGGAATAGGTGCAGGAAAATCATCCGCGGCGATGGAGATTCGCTGCAGACTGATTTGCTCTATGGCATCGACGAGACTACTTTTTTGACGGCAGTCACGTTGTATACGAGTTACATGGATAAGAAGGCTGGAAAAGCAGGGGCAGTATCCTGCAAGAAAAAAGATGTGCTGAGCTTGAAGTATGATTCTTATATTGCGTATAGGGATGCGGTGCTGACAGGGTTCCAGCTTGCTCGTAACTTTTTGCTGCAGTATCAATGTGTGTTCAGAAAACGGGATTTGCCATATACGACGCAGCTGATTCCGCTGTCTGTAATCTGTGCCATTCTGGGCAAGTCAAAATGCGACAGTCCGAATACCATCAAAATCCTGTCTCAATGGTATTGGTGCGGCATTTTTGGTGAAATGTATGGCGGCGCAAATGAGACACGCTATGCTAATGATGTGGAAGATGTCATTAATGCTGTAAATGGCAAAGAGAATCCAGCAAGAACCATCAATGCTTCGTTCTTTTCCGCGACACGTCTGTTGACTTTGCAGACAAGAAACAGCGCTGCTTACAAAGGAGTCATGGCACTTCTCTATCAACGTAAATGCCGTGATTTCATGAATGGTATTACGATTGATGTCATCAACAGCATGATAGAATCTCCGGATATCCATCATATTTTCCCAGAGGCATATTGTGAAAATGTTGGCATTCCAAGACGTCGATATAATTGCATCGTAAATAAAACACCGCTTTTGTCAGCCACCAATAGATGCATCGGTGGCAAGGCCCCCAGTATCTATACGAAAAGTATCCTGAAAAAGGTAGATGGACTGACAGAAGCAGAACTGCGTGAACGTATTGAGTCGCATTTTGTCGATTATGATGCGTTGGTAGCTGATGATTTCGATACTTATTTTGTTCATCGTGCTGAGGCCGTTCTTGGCTTGATTGAAGAAGCTATGGGTAAAGAGATATATGATGGTAATTCAGAGGATACAATTAATGAATTTGGAATAGCACTTACTCCAACACATGCTTTCAAGTCATAAAAATCATGTGGCTGCGAGGGAGATGATGGTCATGACGAATTTTGACTTTTTGCAGCAAGAACCAAAATTTCATAGTTTTGCCGATGTGGCGGTAGCCGCGGAAAGGATTCTGCCGATTGATTATGCTGCGTCGGTGCTCAACTGCCGCCGTGCGATGGAGTTTGCCATCAAATGGATGTATTCGGTTGACAAGTCCCTGCACAGACCGTGGGATGATAAGCTCATCAGCCTCATGAGTACGGATGATTTTCGTGATGCTATTGATGACGATCTTTTGACACGGCTGCATTTTATCCGCAAAATCGGTAATATCGCCGCGCATGACAGCCGTAAAATCTCGAAAGATCAGGCCATGCTCTGTCTGGAGAATCTCTATATTTTCATGGATTTTCTCGCTTACTGTTATGCCAGTAATTATAAGGAAGGTTCATTTGACAAAAATCTCGTGGATGCACAGCCCGTACCTGCATTAGTACCGACGGAGCCTACAGAGGCAGAAGTCAAGCTCGATGCTCTCATGAAGGAAAATGCTGCTCTGCGTGAGAAGCTGACAAAACGCCGTGAGGAAAAGCAGGAGACGTATGTGCCGAAGCCTCTTGACATCTCGGAATACAAGACGCGCAAGCTCTACATCGATACGATGCTCGTCGACGCGGGTTGGACA
This sequence comes from Mitsuokella apri, assembly GCF_051886055.1. NCBI lineage: Bacteria > Bacillati > Bacillota > Negativicutes > Selenomonadales > Selenomonadaceae > Mitsuokella > Mitsuokella apri. The sequence continues at coordinate 3,727 of NZ_JBJEXT010000008.1, forward strand.
GAAGGCAAAGACTGGCTTAACGAATATGAACTCGCGGGTATGCCGAATAAATCGGCAGTCGGCTATGCCGACTATGTGCTTTTGGGCAAGGATGGCAAGATCCTTGCCGTCATCGAGGCAAAGCGTACCTGTGTCGATGTGGCAAAGGGACGCCAGCAGGGGAAACTTTATGCGGACCTTATCGAAAAACAGCAGGGCAGAAGGCCTGTTTTGTTCCTGACCAATGGTTTTGAGACGCGGATTATCGACAATCAGTATCCGGAACGCAGAGTCGCCGCGCTTTATTCCAAGCGGGATCTGGAAAAGCTCTTGAATCTGCAGAGCATGCGCACGAGCCTGAAATACATCTCGGTCGACAAGAATATTGCCGGACGTTATTATCAGGAAGCTGCTATCAAGGCGGTCTGCGACAGTTTTGATGCGAAAAATCGGCGCAAGGCTCTGCTGGTCATGGCTACGGGCTCAGGGAAAACACGTACAGTCATTGCTCTCTGCAAGGTTCTTCTCGAGCAGGGCTGGATTCGGGATATTCTCTTTCTGGCCGACCGCAATTCTCTCGTCACGCAGGCTAAGCGCAGTTTTGTCAATCTGCTTCCGGATCTATCGGTGACGAATCTCTGTGAGGATAAGGAAAATCTCACGGCACACTGTGTCTTTTCGACGTATCAGACCATGATGAACTGCATTGACTCGGTCCGTGACGATAAGGGCAAACTCTTCACCTGCGGTCATTTTGACTTGGTCATCTGCGATGAGGCACATCGTTCTATCTATAATAAATACCGGGATATATTCCGCTATTTTGACGCGCCGCTGGTCGGACTGACGGCGACGCCGAAGGATGATATCGACAAGAATACGTATGAGATTTTCGAGCTCGAAAATGGCGTACCGACTTATGGCTATGAGCTTTCGCAGGCCGTCAAGGATGGTTATCTCGTTGACTTTATGTCCGTCGAAACATCGCTAAAATTTCTGGACAAGGGCATTGTCTACGATGAATTGTCGGCAGAAGATAAAGAGGCCTATGAGGATACGTTCGAAGATGAAAATGGCCATGTGCCGGACAGCATCAATGCTTCGGCACTCAACAAGTGGATTTTTAATGAAGATACCATTCGCAAGGTCCTGAATACGCTGATGTCGCGTGGCCTGCGTATTGACTATGGCAACAAGCTAGGCAAGACCATCATTTTCGCGAAAAATCATGACCATGCGGAGAAAATTCTGGAGGTATTCAACAAAGAATATCCCCGTTTAAAGGATTATGCCAAAGTCATCGATAACTATATGACCTATGCGCAGAGTGCCATCGACGAATTCTCGGAGCCAGAGAAATTGCCGCAGATTGCGATTTCTGTCGATATGCTCGATACGGGCATCGATGTGCCGGAGATCCTAAACCTTGTTTTCTTCAAGAAGGTCATGAGCAAGGCGAAGTTCTGGCAAATGATCGGCCGTGGCACGCGCCTTTGCCCGGGGCTTATGGACGATGACCAGGATAAGGATAAGTTCTATATCTTTGACTTCTGCGGCAACTTTGAGTTCTTCCGCATGAAGAAAGGCAAAGAAGCCGTGAACCAGCTTTCGATACAGGGCAGCCTTTTTTGCCTGAAATTTGAGATGGCTTATAAACTGCAGGATTTGGCTTATCAGACGAAGCCCTTGCAGGCTTTTCGTCAAAGATTGGTCACGGAGATGGTCAGCAAAATCAAAGAGCTGAACCGCGATAATTTTGCCGTTCATCAGCATCTTCGCTATGTTGATTTATATGCGAAGGGAGAGAACTATCAGGCCTTGACGTATGAAGATACCCTGACTGTGAAGGAGGAACTCGCGGATCTGATTGAGCCGGAACCAGACGAAGCCAGTGCCCTGCGCTTTGACGCACTGCTTTATGGCATTGAGCTGGCGAAACTAGCCGGAAAGAAATACAGCCGTGGCCGTCATGACCTTTTGACAAAGGTGAAGGCCATAGCGGGAGTGGCCAATATCCCTGAGATACAGGTACAGGCACCGCTTATCGAGAAAATCCTGCATACGGACTATCTGGAAACGGCTGAGGTCGATGATTTTGAGCACATCCGCAAGTCACTGCGCGACCTGATGAAATACATTCCTGCAGAAAAAATCCGGTATGACACGAATTTTACGGATGAGATTCTTTCGGTGCAGGAACAGCCTTCCAATCTTGAAAATGATGACCTGAAAAATTACAAGGCCAAAGCCGAATACTATGTTCGGGAGCACCAGTCAAACGGCGCAATTGCCAAACTCAAGGAAAATATTCCGCTGACACAGGAAGATGTCAAGGAACTGGAGAAAATCCTTTGGAGCGAGGTTGGCACAAAGACGGATTATGAGGCTGAGTACGGGGAAAAACCGCTAGGAGAATTCGTCCGTGAGATTGTGGGCTTAGACATGAAGGCTGCGAAAGAGGCTTTTGCAGAGTATCTTGATGGCAGCAATCTCGACAGTCGGCAGATTTATTTCGTCAATCAGATTGTCGAGTACATTGTTCAAAACGGCATGATGAAGGATCTTTCTGTCCTGCAGGAGCCGCCGTTCACGGACAGGGGCAGTCTCGTCGATATGTTCTCAGATGATTTGACTATATGGCAGGGCATTCGTCAGACGATTGACCGGATCAATGCCAATGCCAAGGCAGCCTAAGCCGTCTTTTCAGCTAAACTATAGAAATCCGTCGTACAATGGTCATAAAGTCAAAAGTATGGTAAGATAAAGTCAGATACAGCAAATGCTGAATAAGTGCTTTGGAGGAATTGTTATGGCTAACAATGAAGAAACGATGATGTTCCATTTCGGGGACGATAGGAATAAAGCAGAGAAAATCATCCGTTCGGTCTGCGCCGCGATGGAGGAGAAGGGGTACAACCCGATTAATCAGCTCGTCGGGTATCTGCTGTCGGGCGACCCGGCTTATGTGACGAGCCACAACGATGCGCGCAGCCTGATTCGCACGCTTGAGCGCGATGAGCTGCTTGAAGAGCTCGTGCGTTCGTATCTTGAGAAAGGTGCAGAAAAGAAATGAAGCGTTACATGTCGCTCGATATCGGCGACCGCACGATTGGCATTGCGGTAAGCGACCTTTTGGGGCTGACGGCGCAGGGCGTCGAGACGATTCGCCGCAAGTCGCTTGAGGACGACTTAAAGCGCCTTGGCGAGCTGATGGAGCAGTATGAGACAAAGTCACTCGTGTCGGGGCTGCCGAAGAATATGGACGGCACGGAGGGCGACCGCTGCGCGATTGTCAAGGAATTCATGGGCGAAGTCAAGAAGGCATATCCCGATGTTGAGGTGTTCTTCTGGGACGAGCGCCTTTCGACGGTCGCAGCGACGCGCTCTTTGATTGAGGCCGATGTTTCGCGCAAAAAGCGCAAGAAAGTCATCGACAAGATGGCCGCGGTCTTTATCCTGCAGGGCTTCCTTGACAGCAAACACTGACGAAGTCTTTGCTGGACTCTCTTTTGTGGTTGACAGCGCTTCGGGCGATACGCTACAATGAAAGAGGCCTGAAGGGCCGGAATGCTTCATTATAATAGAAGCTTAGCAAAAGGTTATTTTGTTTTTTATGATATAAATAGGAAGAAGAGGTGTATCGAATGGCAGATCAGGACATGATGAATGATGACGATATCGTGGTTGTCATGACGGACGATGAGGGCAATGAGTACTACTACCGCGAAGAGATGATCATCCCGGTCGATGAAGATAAGTTCGCGCTGCTCGTCGGCATTCATGGCGAGGACGAAGAGCATGAGCATTCCTGCGGCTGCGGCTGTGAGGATGACGATGAGGATGTCATCATCGCGAAGATTGTCACGAATGAAGACGGCGAAGATGAGTACATCGAGCCGACGGATGAAGAGTTTGAGGCTGTTCAGGAAGCATACAACGCTCTCGTGGACGAAGCCGAGAACGACTAAAGAAGAACGTCACCGCTGCTATCCATTTGTTTGGATAGCGGCTTTTTCATGTACGGAGAATGAAGAGCAATGCACGATGCAAACGAAAAACAGCCGCCCAAAGCGAAAAATACGGCAGGCGAACCGAAACATGCCGAAGTAAAGGCTGAAACTCAGGAAGCGGCGAAGTCTGAGCAGTCTGCCAAGGCCGAAAAAACTGCGGCTAAGTCGGAAAAGGCTGAGAGCACTGAGAAAGTCGGGGAAGGCAAGACGAAAACGGATAACGGCGGCGAAAAGTCAGCCAAGCAGGCGGGAAACGAAGAAGAGAAGCAGGGCCAGGAAAAGAAGACTGAGTCAAATGCTGAGAAAAGCCGGACTGATGCTGAAAAAAAGTCCGACCAAGAAGCAGCTGCGGAAAAAGCCGCTGAAACGTCATCGCCTGCAGATAAAGCCGCGACTAAGGTTGTCAAGTCTGCAAAAGAGGTCAAGCCGGCTGAGCCTGCCAAAACTGCCAAACCGGTTAAGCCGGTCAAATCTGTCGAGGTATCGAAAAAAGCTGCTCCTGTGGTGACAATAGAGAAGGGGAAAATGGCATGCTTTAAGGACAAGCTCAAATCCCTTGGCTGGAAGAAGTGGACGGCCATTGCGGCCGTGTTCATCGTGCTCGTGGGCGGCGGTTTTGGCATGTATCTGGCGTTTGGCACGACAGCCGTCATGCAGCGTTCGGACCGCGATGCGCAGGAAAATATCTATATGACGGTCAAGCCGGGTACGACGGCCTCGGAGATTTCGGACAGGCTGACGAAGCTCGGCGTCATCGACAGCAAGTTCCGTTTTTGGTGGCTGATGAAGCTGCAGGGCGATGCGAGCAAATTCAAGACAGGCACGTATGCCTTTAAGGCCCATATGGACGAACAGGACGTGCTCAATAAACTCGTCTCGGGCGATACGACGATTGTCAAATTCACGATTCCGGAAGGCTTTGGCGTCAAGGAAATCGCGAAGCGTCTGGCCGATGAGGGCCTTGTCGATGAAAATGAGTTTTTGGAAAAAGCCAAGAATTACGCGCCGTACAGCTATATGAAGAAGGGACCGAATGTGCGCTACGCGGCCGAGGGCTATCTCTTCCCCGATACGTATGAGATTCAGAGCGATGTGACGCCGGAGCTCATCATGAAGATGATGTCGCAGGACTTCGATAACCGTCTGACGCCGGAGATGCGCCAGCAGGCCGCGGCCATGGGCCTCTCGATTCACGACCTCGTGACGCTCGCTTCGCTCGTTGAGAAGGAAGCGCGCTACGACGAGGACCGGCCGATTATCGCGCAGGTCTTTTTGAAGCGGCTGCAGATTGGCATGCCTCTGCAGTCGGACACGACGTTGCAGTATCTGATGAACGCGCCGAAAGAGGATGTCTCGCTTGCCGATACGAAAATCGATTCGCCATACAACACGTACCAGCATCAGGGACTGCCGCCGGGACCGATTGCGAGCCCCGGCATGAAGGCCATCAATGCCGTGCTGCATCCGGCGGCCACAGATTATCTTTATTTCGTCGCGGACCGTCAGGGGCACAACCATTATTCGGCGACGTACGAGGAACATGAGGCCATCGTGGAGCAGGTCCGCTGACTTGTTCCTTCCATTATATAGGGAATGAGGGAATGTAAAATATGTCAGATTTTGAGGATTTGCTGCGCGGGATGGAGGCCTATGCGGCCGAGAATCATGTACCGATTATCAATGAGAACGGCCGCAAAGCCTTTCTCAAGGTGATCAAAGAGAAAAAGCCGCACCGCGTGCTTGAAATCGGCACGGCCATCGGCTATTCGGCACTGCTTTTGGCGGCAAATGGCGCTGAGGATATCAAAATCACGACGCTCGAGCTTTCCGAAGAACGTGCGCAGACGGCACGGGACTTCATCGACCGTTCGCCGTACCGCGACATCATCGAGATTCTGCAGGGCAATGCGGGGGACATCCTGCTGACCCTGCAGGGGCCGTATGATTTTGTCTTTATCGACGCGGCGAAGGGGCAGTATGTCGATTATTTCCATAAGATACAGCCGCTGCTTGCGCCGAAATGTACGATTGTCGCCGACAATGTGCTGTTTCGCGGCTATGTGCGCGGTGAGGAAAAGGCGCCGCGCCGCTACCGCACAATCGTCAAGCGGCTGCGCGAATACATTGAGCTTACGAGTCAGGCCGAGGGCTTCATGACGGAGATTCTCGAGAACGGCGACGGACTGGCTGTGACGACAAGAACATGAAAATTAAACGGAGGATAATATATATGTTGAAAAAGCCGGAGCTTCTGGCTCCAGCCGGAAATCTGGAAAAAATGAAGATGGCGCTTCTCTACGGCGCCGATGCCGTCTATCTTGGCGGCAAAATGTACGGACTGCGCGCCTTTGGCGGCAATTTCACGCGCGAAGAGCTCAAGGAAGCCGTGGATTTTGCCCATAAGCTCGGCAAAAAGGTCTATGTGACGGTCAATATTTTCCCGCACAACAGCGACCTTGAGGGGCTGCCCGACTATCTGCGCTATCTGGAGTCCATCGGTACGGACGCCCTGCTCATTGCGGACCTCGGCGTTTTCTCTATTTGCCGGGAAGTCACGCCGAAGATGGAAATCCATATCAGTACGCAGGCGAACAACACGAACTGGCGCACGGTCAACGCGTGGCAGCAGCTCGGTGCCAAGCGCGTCGTGCTCGCGCGTGAGATGTCCTTAAACGAAATTCGCGAAATCCGCGCGAAGACGACGGCGGACCTCGAGATGTTCGTGCACGGGGCCATGTGCATTTCGTACTCGGGCCGCTGCCTGCTGTCGAATTATTTCACGGGCCGCGACTCGAACCGCGGCAGCTGCGCGCAGTCGTGCCGCTGGAAGTACGCGCTCGTCGAGGAGACGCGTCCGGGGAGATACTTCCCGATTGCCGAGGATGAGCGCGGCACGTACATCATGAATTCGAAGGATATGTGCCTGCTGCCGCATATCAAGGATGTCATCGAGAGCGGTGTCGAAAGCCTCAAAATCGAGGGCCGCATGAAGAGCGTGCATTACGCGGCGAGCGTCGTCAAGGCTTACAGACTCGCAATTGACGCGTATTTTGAGGACCCGGAGCACTTTAAAATCCAGCAGAGTTGGCTTGACGAGCTCGAGAAGGTCTCGCACCGTCCGTACACGACGGGCTTTTACTACCATCAGCCAGATGCAGATGACCAGCTCTACGGCACCTCGTCGTATGAGCAGACGTCGGAATTCATCGGCCTCGTGCGCTCTTACGACCCCGAGACGCGCTACGCTGTCGTCGAGCAGCGCAATAATATGAAAATTGGACAGGAAATTGAGGTCTTTCAGCCGCATGCCCCCTTGTATCGTCAGAAACTTTCTGATATGCTTGACGAAGAGGGCACGCCTATTGAGGTTGCCCCGCATGCCCAGCAGATCATCAAGATCCGCATGGACAAGCCTGTGGAACCATATACGATCCTGCGCCGCGACGTCCTGAAGAAAAAGGAGCCGCAGGCGTAACAGAAGAAAGAAGGGCTTTTTATGGCAGAGACAAATTTCGTTCGTTATTTTGGCAGGGCAACCGGCCGCGTACAGGGCGTCGGTTTCCGCATGTTCGTGCAGAATCATGCTTCAGAGCTTGGACTCACGGGCTGGGTGCGCAATATGGACGACGGCAGCGTCACGATGGAAATTCAGGGTGACCCGCACAAAATTGACAAGCTTTCTGTCGAAATCCGCGAGGGCAATTACTTCATCAAGGTCAAGACGCTGGACTTTAACCCGATTGAGGTCGTGCCGGATGAAAAGCGCTTTGTCATCCGCTATTGAGTCAGTTCTTTTTGCATCTTTTTGTCAGGGGGATTTTATATGCCAAGAGTACTTGTACTGCATGGGCCGAACCTCAACATGCTCGGCACGCGTGAGCCGGAGATCTACGGCTACACGACACTCGATGATATCAACGAGATGATTGCGGCGCGCGCCGCAGAAGCCGGCATCGAGACGGCCTTCTTCCAGTCGAATCACGAGGGCGAGCTCGTCGATGCCCTGCAGCAGGCCAATCACAAGTTTGATTTTATCATCTTCAATGCCGCGGCTTATACGCATTACAGCATTGCCATCCGCGATGCCATTGCGGCTATCGATGTGCCGGTCATTGAAGTCCATCTGTCGAATATCCACAAGCGTGAAGAGTTCCGCCATACGTCGGTGCTCGCTCCTGTGGCGATGGGACAGATTTCGGGCCTCGGCGTCGAGAGCTACCTCGCGGCACTGGAAGCCATCATCTATAAGCTCAGCAAAGCAAACAAAATCTGATTCTATCATTTATTAAGACATAGAACCAAATCAGGCAACGAAACAGGAGATGCTTTTTTATGAATCAGAATCGTTTGACTGCCCTGCGCAGCCTGCTCGCAGAGAACAATCTCGATGCGGTCATCGTGACGAAATACGTCAATCTTCATTATTTCAGCGGTTTCCGCGGCGATGATACGACGCTCGTCATCACGAAGGACAAGGCTCTGCTCGTCACCGACAACCGTTATACGGAACAGGCCCAGAAACAGGCCCCCCTTTTTGAGGTCGTAGAGCACAAGCACGGCCTGCTCGCCAAAACGGCTGAACTCGTCAAAAAACTCGGCTGCCATAAGGTCGGCTTTGAAGGCAATGCGATTATCTACGATGTTTACGCAGGTCTTTCGTCCCTGCTTGAGGGCATCGAGTTCAAGACGCCTTTGAATCTCGACGCGCTGCGTCAGGTCAAGGACGAGGAAGAAATCGGCTATATCCGCAAAGCCTGTGCGTTTGCCGACAAGGCCTTTGAGGATATCGTCAAATTTATCAAGCCGGGCGTGACGGAAATCGCCGTCGCGGCGCGCCTTGAACAGGTCATGCGCGAGGCGGGCTCCGAGAAACCTTCGTTCGACACAATCGTGGCTTCGGGCCTGCGCGGCAGCATGCCGCACGGCACGGCCACGGAAAAAATCATCGAGGCAGGCGACTTCGTGACGATGGACTACGGCGCGAAATACGAGGGCTACTGCTCCGACATCACGCGCACCGTCTGCGTGGGCAAAGCCAGCGACCGCCAGCGCAAGGTCTATGAGGCCGTGCTCGGCACGCAGAAGATGGTCTTAGACGAAATCGCTCCGGGCAAATCGGGCAAGGAAATCGACGCCGCTTCGCGCGCATTCCTCAAGAAATACGATCTTGCGCAGTACTTCGGCCACGGCCTTGGCCACAGCCTCGGCCTCGAGATTCACGAAGAGCCGCGCCTTTCGCCGTCGAGCACGTGCGAGCATCTCCTGCCGAACATGCTCATTACCGACGAACCGGGCGTCTATCTCCCGGGCTGGGGCGGCCTGCGCATCGAAGACACGGTGCTCGTGACGAAGACGGGCAGCGAGCGCCTGACAAAATCGAATAAAGAGCTTGTGGAGATTCTTTAAACGGCCAGAATCCGGAGAAAAACAAGACTCTATAGGGCTCAGGCATGTCTGTGCTTGACGATAGGCCATAAGTTGATTATAATAAAGAATGTTATGATACGTTTTGTATCTTGAATGCGAATATGATATTTTGGAGGGCGTAAGTTAATGATTAATAGTACTGATTTCCGCACGGGCTTAACGATTGAAATTGATGGCGGTGTCTGGCAGATTGTCGATTTCCAGCATGTAAAGCCGGGCAAGGGCGCTGCTTTCGTACGCACGAAGATCAAGAATGTTGAGACGGGTGCAGTGGTAGAGCGTACCTTCAATCCGAACGAAAAAATGCCGGCAGCTCATCTCGAGACGCGCAACATGCAGTACCTCTACGAGGCCGATGGCATGTACACGTTCATGGATACGGAAACGTATGAGCAGACGGAACTCAACAAGGACCAGCTCGGCGATGCTCTGAACTACCTCATGGAGAACATGGAAGTTTCGCTGCAGACGTTCAAGGGCCGCATCATCGGCATCCAGCTCCCGAACTCCGTCAACCTCAAGGTTGTCGAGTGCGAGCCGAGTGTCAAGGGCAACACGGCTACGGGCGCTACGAAGATGGCCAAGGTTGAGACGGGCTACGAAGTCCGCGTACCGCTTTTCGTCAACGAAGGCGATACGCTCCGCATCGATACGCGTACGGGCAACTACATCGAGCGCGCATAATCTGCACATTCTGGGCAGCTGTTATGTCAGGCATATTCATGCATCTGATGTGACAGCTGCATTTCTTTCATTTTATTTTTCGTCTGGGCAGGAAAAAGCGTTTGACTTAACGAATAGTACAGTATAAATATGCATGGTGGGGATAGGTTTTTCAACAGCCTTATGGACTCCGCCGTACATATCATACAGAAAAACGTACAGCATTTTATTTCAGGCAAGGAGGCCTTTATCATGACCAACGAAAAAGAAGTCGTCAAGAAAGATTCGAACCTCGGTGCCATCCGCATTGCGGATGAAGTCGTCAGCATCATTGCTGGTCTTGCTGCCACGGAAGTCGACGGCATCGCCGGCATGAGCGGCGGCATTGCCGGCGGCATCGCGGAAATGCTCGGCCGCAAAAACTTTGCCAAGGGCGTCAAGGTCGAAGTCGGTGAGAAAGAAGCAGCTGTAGACCTCTTCATCATCGTCAAATACGGCGTGCGCATTCCGGATATCGCTCTCGCGGTACAGGAAAACGTCAAGCAGGCCATCGAGACGATGACGGGACTGTCCGTTGTCGAAGTCAATGTCCATGTACAGGGCGTCGGCTTCCCAGAGGAGAATGCAAAGTCGGAGGAGGTACGCGTGCGCTGAGTTGAAGCGAGGCGGATAAAATGGGGATTATCAACCGTTTTTTGTTGTTTGTCTTTTCAATCGGTACGGCAGCGCTGTCGGTGCTGATGCTTCTGCTCACAGCGAAGGTACTGCCGGAATCGGTTTGGCTCAATGAAATCCAATATATCCTTGCACGTCCGGAAACCATCGCAGGTTCCGTCATCGTACTCGTGCTCTCGCTTTATCTGCTGCGCACGTCCCTGCACAGCGATGCCGAACACACGCGCCGCAGCGGGGATTTCATCCTGCTGCAGAGCGAAAATGGCGGCGTGGAAGTCGCACTGCCGGCGGTCCGCAGCATGGCCGAGCAGACGCTCATGGGCCTGCACGGCATCCGCATGGCCAAAGTGCGCGCCATGGGCGTGAGGCCCTCGCGCAAGGCGCCGGAAACGCTGCGCCTCGTGCTCGAACTGACGGTCAGCCGCCATGTCAATGTCAAGGAGCTCACGGCTGCGGCAGCCGACGCTGTCCGCGCGCAGATTCATGAGGTCATGGGCCTTGACGATATCGCCGTCGATACGAAAATCACGGGCATCACGGACGCGCTGCCGGCAAAGCGCCGCGTCGTCTGAAAAGGCAGTGCGGCGTGTCAGGGATAATTCGGAGTGTTGCGGAGTGTTTCGGAAATGAAAGAAGAATTCAAGGCATGGCTTAAAGAGCGCTGGCAGGAAAATCGGGGCGCATGCGTCGGTTTGTCTGCCGGCGTCATACTGGCCGCAGCTATTCTGCTGTTTGGCTTCTGGCGCACGCTCTTTGTCGTGCTCTGCGGCGGCATCGGCCTTTATGTTGGCAGAAAAGCGGACCGCGAGGACGATTTCTTCGGCCGTCTGGCGGATGAATTCCTTGACCGGATCAACCGCCTGCGCTGATGACGCGAAAATATCAGGAACATACATAAAATAGGATATCTGTAAGGAAGGTTAGGAATGAGTCGTAGACAAGCAAGGGAAGTCGCGCTGCAGGCGCTCTTCCAGTTAGATTTGAATCCGGCGGAAGCGGCGGATCAGGAAGAGATGCAGGAAACGCTGGCCATCGATACGGCACTTGGCGAGGCGGAACGCCTCAGTGCCCATGACCGCGCATTCGTGCAGAAGCTCGTCAGCGGGACGCGTGCCAATCTTGAGGCCATCGACCAGATGATCGCGCAGAATTCGCGCGAATGGAAAGTCGAGCGCATGGCAGCTGTCGACCGCAATCTCACGCGTATGGCAACGTACGAGATGTGTTTTGCAGACGAGAAGCTCACGCCGAATATCGCCATCAATGAGGCTGTGGAACTGGCAAAGAAGTATGGTACGGATGACTCCAGCCGCTATGTGAACGGGATTCTCGGCGCCATCATGAAAAGCGCGCAGTGATGCATAGGAGGAGCCAGACTTTTTGTCTGGCTTTTTCTTGTATTTTTGTAAAAAATAGAAGGGAAGGCTGTCGTGGAAATCCATAGTGTCAGTGACGTCACGCGGTACATCAAGACGATGTTCCAGCGGGAAACTGTGCTGTCCCATCTGCAGGTGCGTGGCGAATTGTCAAATTTCAAATGTTATGCTTCGGGGCACTGTTATTTCACGCTGAAGGATGCGAACTCGTGCATCAAATGCGTGATGTTCCGCAGCCGCGCGCAGTATCTGCGCTTTCGTCCGGAAAACGGCATGCAGGTCGTCGTCAGCGGCGGCATCTCGGTCTATGAGCGCGACGGCGTTTACCAGCTCTACGCCGACCGCATGATGCCGGAGGGAGCCGGCGACCTCGCACTGGCCTTTGAGCAGCTCAAGGCAAAGCTCGCAGCCGAGGGCCTTTTTGACGCGGCGCACAAGAAGCCGCTGCCAAAATTCCCGAAGCGCATCGGCATCGTCACGTCGATTTCGGGCGCGGTGCTGCGCGATATCTACCACGTCTCAAAACGCCGCTGGCCTGCCATCCAGCTCGTCTTAAAGCCCGTGCTCGTGCAGGGCGAGGAAGCGGCGGGCCAGATTGCCGATGCCATCCGCTTCTTCAATGAAAAATATCCCGTCGATGTGCTGATTGTCGGCCGCGGCGGCGGTTCGATGGAAGACCTCTGGGCTTTTAACGAAGAGCCTGTGGTCCGGGCCATCTATGATTCCAGGATTCCCGTCATTTCGGCTGTCGGCCATGAGACGGACTTCACGCTCGCGGATTTTGCGAGCGACCAGCGCGCCGCGACGCCTTCGCAGGCCGCAGAGCTCGCCGTGCCGGACCGCGAGGATTATCTTCGTTATCTCGAGGGCCTTCGCGCGCAGCTCAGTCAGCAGCTAAAGCGCGCCCTGACGGAAAAAAGGCTGCGCCTCGACGCCTGCTGCCGCAGCACGGCGCTCAAGAATCCGCATCTGCTGCTGGCGGGCCGTCTGCAGCGGCTCGACCAGGCCCGCAATAAGCTCGACAGCCTCACCAAGGCGCAGGCACAGGCCAAAAGGCATGCACTCGAGATCGTCCTGCAAAAGCTGGACCTCTTAAATCCGGTGCACATCCTGCGGCAGGGCTATGGCATCATCGAGAAGAAAAGCGAAGGCGGGGCCGTCAGCAGCATCAAAGATGTCAAAAAAGGCGACGAACTCACGGTCACGCTGAAGGATGGCCGCTTCTCAGCCGAAGTCCGGCAGGTCAAGCCGCCAAGAGCCTGAGCTGAGACAAAAGACGAAAGACGAGAAAGACGAAAGGATGCTGTAGTATGCCAAGAAAAAAGGAGCTCTCGTTTGAAGAATCCCTTGCCAAGCTCGAGAGCATCGTCAAGGAAATGGAAGAGGGCAATCTGACATTGAAGGACCTTATGAGCCATTATTCAGAGGGCGTGACGCTTGCGGAAAACTGCACGAAGTCTCTTGACCGCGCGGAGCAGGCGATGGACCTTCTCTTAAAGGAAGAACAGGGAAAAGTCAAGGAAAGCAAATTGGATATTGAGGGTTGAGGGTGAATGAATATGTTGAAGGAACTTTGGAAAGAGCGCCAAAAGCTCGTGGAACAGCAGCTCGTAAGAGAATTGGAGCTTTATGCGCCTCTTGACGCGACGCTCGCGGCAGCGATGAAATACAGTCTAATGGCGGGCGGCAAGCGCCTGCGGCCAATTCTCCTGATGGCGGCTGCTGATGCGGTCGGCAAAAAGGGTACGGACTACATCACGGCGGGCTGCGCTCTCGAGATGATTCATACGTATTCCCTCATTCACGACGACCTGCCGGCGATGGACAACGATGACTATCGCCGCGGCAAACTCACGAACCACAAGGTTTACGGCGACGGCATGGCCGTGCTCGCAGGCGATGCCCTCTTAACACTGGCCTTTGAAGTTCTCGTGCGCCAGCAGCATACGGATGCCGCCACGCTCCTGCGCGTTGTCAAGGAAATCAGCACGGCTGCCGGCATGAACGGCATGGTCGGCGGTCAGGCCATCGACCTTGAGTCGGAGGGCAAACACATCGATATGGAAACCCTGCGCAAAATGCACATGGGCAAGACCGGCGCCCTTTTCCGCGCTGCCCTCAGAAGCGGTGCCATCCTCGCGGGCGCGGATGAAAAATCCCTTGCGGCCCTGACGGATTACGCCGAAAAATTCGGTCTGGCCTTTCAGATTACGGATGATATCCTCGATGTCGTCGGCGATGAAAAGCTCATCGGCAAGCCGGTCGGCAGCGACATCCGCAACGAAAAGTCGACGTATGTGACGCTGACATCTTTGGAGGAAGCACGAAAACTCGCCAAAGAGACCGTAGACGGCGCTGTGGCGGCACTTTCCGGCTTCGGCCCCGAAGCTGACTTCCTGCGTCAGCTCGTCCGCTATATGCTCGAACGAAAAAATTGATGGGAAGTGTTTCCATGTATGCATTACTGGATAAAATCGAGAAACCAGAGGATGTCAAGAAGCTGACCGTGCGTGAGCTCACGGAGCTGGCCTCCGAAATCCGCCATTTCATCATCGATACGGTTTCGCAGAACGGCGGTCATCTCGCGCCGAATCTCGGCACGGTCGAACTCACACTGGCCCTTTACAGCGTGTTCCAGTTCCCGAAGGACAAGCTCGTCTGGGATGTCGGCCATCAGGCTTATACGCATAAAATCCTGACGGGACGCAAAGAGGCTTTTTCGACGCTGCGAAAAAAAGGCGGCATCACGGGCTTTCCAAATCGTTTTGAATCCCCGTACGACGCGTTCGGCGTCGGCCATGCGAGCACGTCCATCTCGGCGGCTCTCGGCATGGCCATTGCGCGCGATATGAAGGGCGAGCACAATCAGGTCATTGCAGTCATCGGCGACGGCGCCCTGACGGGCGGCGAATCCTTCGAAGCCCTGAACAATGCGGGCGACCTCGGCAAAAAGCTCATCGTTATCCTCAACGACAATGAGATGTCCATCGACGCGAATGTCGGCGCCATGAGCGAATATCTCTCGCGCATCCGCATGGCGCCGCAGTACACACGGGCCAAGCGCGACATGGGGAATCTCCTCATGAGCATTCCGCACATTGGCGACAAGGTCTATAAGACGGCCAGCCACCTGAAGGACGGCGTGCGTTCCGCGCTCGTGCCGGGCAGCCTCTTCGAGGAAATGGGCTTCCATTATGTCGGACCCATTGACGGCCACAACATCGGCCTTCTGGAAGAAGTCCTGCAGCGCGCAAAGGAAATGGAAGGACCTGTCCTCATCCATATCCACACAATCAAGGGCAAGGGCTATATTCCGGCGGAGAAGGCACCGGAAAAATTCCACGGCGTGGGCTGCTTTGACCCGAGTACGGGCAAGTCGGCTCCCAAGGCCAATAAGGCCCCGTCGTATACCTCGGTCTTCAGTCAGGCCCTCATCGAGCTCGCGAAAGACCGCCCCGATATTCTCGCCATCACGGCGGCCATGCCGTCCGGCACGGGGCTCAAGGCTTTTGGCAAGGTCTATCCGGACCGCTTTTTCGATGTCGGCATCGCCGAGGAACACGCGATGACGCTGGCGGCCGGCGCGGCTGCGGCGGGCATGCACCCCGTGATTGCGCTGTATTCGACCTTCGCACAGCGCGCCTACGATCAGCTCATACACGATGTCTGCCTGCAGAACCTGCCCGTGACGCTCTGCCTTGATAGAGCCGGTCTCGTCGGTGAGGACGGTCCGACGCATCACGGCGTCTTCGACCTCTCGTATCTGCGCCAGATGCCGCATATGTGCGTCATGGCACCGAAGGATGAAGAAGAGCTCCGCCATATGCTGGCCACGGCCATCGACATCAAGGGGCCTTCGGCCGTGCGCTATCCGCGCGGCTGCGGCCTCGGCGTGGAGCTTACGGACTCGTTCGAGAAACTGCCAATTGGCAAAGCCGAAATCCTGCAGGACGAGGGCGATATCGCCTTCCTCGCCGTCGGCACGATGGTCGAAAAGGCGAAAGAGGCCGCAGCCATCTTAGCGGGCGAGGGGATAAAAGCCGCTGTCGTCAATATGCGCTTTATCAAACCTCTGGACACAGAGCTCATCTCCCGTTATGCGGGAGAAAAGAAGCTCCTGATCACAGCCGAGGAAAATATGCTCGCGGGCGGCTTCGGCTCGGCCTTGGCCGAATACCTTGAAGACAACGGACTTTCTGTGCCGCTTTTGCGCTTTGGCCTGCCGGACCGCTTCATTGAACAGGGCACGCGCAAAGAGCTCTTTGAGCTCTGCGGCCTGCAGCCTGAGCAAATGGCAGAAAAAGTCCGCGAGCGTCTGGCTGTCCTGCGGCAATACAGGGGCATAGAAGAATAAAAGAATCAATATATATGGTATTGAGATAGAGATATAGATAGAGATGGAAGGTTTTTAGACGAATGGCAAAAGAACGATTGGATATCCTGCTCGTCGAGAAGGGCCTCGCAGGCAGCCGCGAACGCGCGAAGCGCATGATCATGGCTGGTGAGGTCCTCGTCGACGGCCAGAAAATCGATAAGGCGGGTACGACCGTCAAGAAAGAAGCGGAAATCCGCCTGCTCGGCCACGATATTCCCTATGTCAGCCGCGGCGGACTCAAACTCGAGAAGGCCATGAAGGAATTCGGTGTCCGACTGCAGGACAAGGCAGCCGCGGACATCGGCGCTTCGACAGGGGGCTTCACGGACTGCATGCTGCAGAACGGAGCGAAAAAAGTCTTTGCAATCGATGTCGGCTATGGCCAGCTCGCGTGGAAACTGCGCACGGATGAACGCGTCGTCAACATGGAACGCACGAACATCCGCACGGTCACGCCGGAGATGATCGGTGAGCCGCTCGACTTTGCTTCCATCGATGTGGCCTTTATCTCACTGACGAAGGTTCTGCCCGTCGCATATACCTTATTGAAGGAAACGGGCGAGATTGTCGCCCTCATCAAGCCGCAGTTCGAGGCCGGCCGCGAAAATGTCGGCAAGAAAGGCGTCGTGCGCGACCCTGCCGTCCATGAAGACGTCATCCGCAAAGTCACGGCTTTTGCGCGTGAGACGGGCTTTTTGCCGCTCGCGCTGACGTATTCGCCAGTCAAAGGGCCTGAGGGCAATATTGAGTACCTGATTTACCTCACGAAGGACAAGAGTGCCGGTGAAGACACGGTGACGGACGAACGCGTCCAAGAAGTCGTGGCGGCCGCTCATGCAGAGCTGGATAAATAAAGATGAAGGGGAAGTCATGCAGAAGGGAAGGATTCGATGCTGACAATTGCTGTATTTCCGAATACCCATAAGCCGGAAGCGCCTGAGGTGCTTCAACGGATCCTGGACTTTTATGCAGATAAGGATGCGCGCGTCATCATGCCGCTTGAGGAAGCCCGCTTTTTCAGGCGTGCAGGGTACGGTGTGCCGGACATCGAGCATGCACAGGCGGATATCGCCCTGAGCATCGGCGGCGACGGTACGCTGCTTGGCGTCTGCCGCCGCTACAGCCACCATGCTGTGCCGGTCTGCGGCATCAATATCGGCACGCTGGGCTTCATGGCGGATATCGAACTCGATGAGCTCGAGACGAAACTGCAGAAAATCCTCGATGGGGATTATCTCATCGAACATCGGCTGCTGTTGGCGGGCTACGCCATTACGGCAGGCAAGGAGCGTTTCCTCGGGCATGCCATCAACGATATCGTCGTGAAGGGCGGTGTCGCGCGCATGCTGCACCTCGGCCTCAGCATCAATAAGAGCCATCTCCTGGAATGCAAGGCCGACGGCATCATCATTTCCACGCCGACGGGTTCTACGGCTTATTCGCTTTCGGCGGGCGGCCCCATCATGAACCCGAATATACGCGCCCTTCTCGTGACGCCAATCTGTGCGCATACCTTCAACATCCGCCCTTTGGTCATTCAGGAGGATGAAACCGTCCACATCAAGATTGCGCCGGTCCAGCAGGATATCATCGCGACGCTCGATGGGCAGGAGGTCTTCCGCCTGCTGCCGGGCGATGAAGTCGTGGTGCGGAAATCCAAGGCCCAGGCGGAAATCGTGAAGTTTGAAGACAAGGATTATTACCAGATCCTGCGCACAAAACTATGGCGCAAAGACAGCTGAGACCTGAAGGGCTGCTTTCTGTTTCATGACTGCCATAAGCATAGCGTGGGAAAATAAAAAGCAAGAAATAAGTAAGAAAGAAGGTTCGTTTGGATGAAAGAAAGACGACTTGAGCTGATCCGTGAAATCATTCGCCATGAAATCATAGAGACGCAGGACGAACTGGCAGCGGAGCTGCGCAAAAAACGCATCGCCGTCACGCAGGCTACGGTCTCGCGCGATATCAAAGAGCTCATGCTCATCAAGGTCCCGACAGGCGACGGCCGCTACCGCTACGCGCTGCCCGCTCAGGAAAACTATGCTTTTACGAAAGAGCGTATGCGGCGTGTCTTTAATGATACGATTCTCGACTGCGATTACAGTGAAAACATCATCGTCGTCAAGACGCTGCCGGGCGGCGCGAGTACTGTGGCCTCGGCACTTGACTACTGCAAATGGCCGGAAATCATCGGCACGGTGGCCGGTGATGACAGCATTCTGGTCGTGGTCAAGCCAAAGGAAGTCGCACCTGTCATCAAGAAACGCATCTTCGACATGCTGGACCAGAACTAAGCGGCCGGAAGGGAAGTATTTTTCATGTTGAAAACGCTGACGGTTTGGAATTTTGCCCTGCTGAAGCATGTGCAGGTCGAGTTCGAAGCCGGTCTCAATATCCTGACTGGCGAGACGGGTGCAGGCAAGTCCATCCTCATTGATTCTCTAGGTGCCGTGCTCGGACAGCGTATGTCCTCGGACATGGTGCGCTCCGGCTGCGAATGGCTGCGCGTGGAAGCCGTCTTTTCACTCGAAGATGAATCGCTGGGCCTGCATGAAGTTTTGACGCAGCAGGCCATAGACGACTCAGATGGCGAGCTCATCATCACACGGCAGATCACGAAGGCCGGCCGCAGCA
Organism: Mitsuokella apri; assembly: GCF_051886055.1. Lineage (NCBI taxonomy): Bacteria > Bacillati > Bacillota > Negativicutes > Selenomonadales > Selenomonadaceae > Mitsuokella > Mitsuokella apri. The sequence continues at coordinate 22,866 of NZ_JBJEXT010000008.1, forward strand.
CGGCGCTGGTCAACGGCTGCCATGTGACGCTCGCGGTCCTGCGCCAGATTGGCGCGTTCCTCGTCGACATTCACGGGCAGAACGAGAATCTTGCCCTGCTGCGCGAAGAAAATCAGTTCCATCTGCTCGACGGCTACGACCCCGATGTTGCAGAGGCCTTAGCCGCGTACGAATGTGTCTACCGCGAATGGCGGGAGCATAAGAAGAAATACGAAGAAAAGCAGCAGGCCTCGCGCGAATACGCACAGCGCCTCGATATGCTGCACTGGCAGGACAAGGAAATCTCAGAAGCGAATCTTCAAAAGGGAGAGGATGAACAGCTTGAAGCCGACATCCGCAAACTTTCCCATGCGGAAAAGATTGTCGGTTTCGTCGAAGAGTCGTATAATCTTCTCGAGGGGGGCGGCAGCAGCGGTCTCGGCGTACTGCCTTCGCTCTCGCAGGTCAAAAAAGACCTCGAGGATATCAGCCGCTTTGACGATTCGCTGACAAATGCACAGAAAATGGTCGAAGAGGCCTACATTTCGCTGCAGGAGGCCTCGTATGAGCTGCGCGACTACGGCGAGAATGTCGAATTCAGTCCCGAACGCCTCAACGCCCTGCAGAGCCGCATGGATGTCATCTACCGCCTCTGCAAAAAATACGGCGCGACGCTCGACGACGTTCTTGCGCATCAGCAGAAAGTCGAGCAGGAGCTCCTTGATATCGAAAATTACGATGATGATATTGAGAAGCTCAAAAAAGAGATTGCCGAGCTTGAGGAAAAGCTCGGCAGGAAAGCGGCGGAGCTCACACGGCTGCGCACGGCTGCTGCCAAGGACCTTTCGGCGGCCATCGAGGAGCAGCTTCTCGCCCTTGGCATGCCAAAGGCGCAGTTTGATATCCGCGTGACGCCGGCGGAGGGGTATGGCAGCAGCGGCGCGGACGCAGTCGCGATGTTTTTCTCGGCCAACCCCGGCGAGGCAGAAAAGCCCCTGCAGAAAGTTGCTTCGGGCGGCGAGCTGTCGCGCATCGCGCTGGCCATCAAGACGGTGGCCTCGTCGAGGGATTCTTCTGTGCCGAGCATGGTCTTTGATGAAATCGACACGGGCATCGGCGGCCGCACGGCCCAGATGGTCGCGGAGCGCATCGCCCTTGTTGCGCAGTACAAGCAGGTGCTCTGCATCACGCATCTGCCGCAGATTGCCTGCATGGCTGATGCCCATCTTTACATCTCGAAACGCACGGAAGAGGGCAGTACGGCCACGCAGATTCGGCCGCTTTCCGAGCGCGAGCGCATCAGCGAGATTGCGCGCATGGCTTCGGGCGCCGATATGACGACGGCATCTCTCGACAACGCGCGCGAGATGGTCTCGCATGCCAAGCTCAAGAAGGAAATGTTCCAGCAGTCGGCCCTGCACCGCGAGGCGCAGGCTTGAATCACTTAAATAATGTAAACAACGTAAAGATAAAAGCAGGAGGTATTTTGCCATGTACGAGGATTTGATTGAAAAGAAAATCGGCAGTGAGGATATTTTTGACGGCGTGCTGCTCCATGTCAAGCGCGACACGGTCAAGCTGCCAAACGGCAATGAGGCCACGCGCGAGTGGATCAAGCATCCGGGTGCCTCGTCTGTCATTCCGCTGCTGCCGGACGGCCGCGTCATCCTCGTGCGCCAGTACCGCTATCCGATTGACGAAGTGACACTCGAGGTGCCGGCCGGCAAACTCGACGCCCCCGATGAAGACCCGCTCGTCTGCGCCGAACGCGAGCTCTCGGAAGAGACGGGCTACACGGCAGACAAGATTACGAAGCTCACGACGATTGCGACGACGGTCGGTTTCTCGAATGAAAAGATTCACCTCTACATGGCAGAAGGCCTGACGGCCGGCAAGCAGCACACGGATGACGATGAATTCATCAATGTCGTCAAGGTGCCTCTTGAAGAAGCTGTGGCCATGGCCACGGACGGCCGTATTGTCGATGCGAAGTCCATCGTCTCCATCCTGATGCTCGACCGCCTGCAGAAGGCTGCCAAATAAAATAGACTGCCGCATTTTGCGGATATTTCGGAGGAATTTATGTTTGATTTCAATCTGCTGGACCTCATCGCCGGCATACCGGGCCTGATTATCGCCATGGTCATTCACGAATACGCGCATGCGCGCGTGGCCGTGTCCCTCGGCGACAGGACGCCAGCCCTCATGGGCCGCCTGACCCTGAATCCGGCAGCCCATATTGACCCCGTGGGCCTCGTCATGCTGTTTCTCGTGCGTTTTGGCTGGGCGAAGCCCGTCATCATCGACCCGCGCAATTTCAAGCATCCGCGGCGCGATGATATCCTCGTCTCGCTCGCGGGCCCCATGGCCAATCTCATCACGGCGTTTCTTTCGCTCGTCGTCCTGCTCGTCTTTCAGCGCCTGATGAACGGCCATCTGAGTGTCGGCATGTATCAGGTGTTTCAGCTCATCATCATTTACAACATCAACTTTGCCATTTTTAACCTGATTCCGCTGCCGCCGCTCGATGGCTCGCATGTGCTCATCCAGCTGCTGCCGGGGCGTCTGGCTTATGCCTATGCGCGCCTTGAGCGCTACAGCTTTCTCATCCTCATCGCGCTGATTGTCACGCCGGTGCTGAGTCTCATCTTCATCCCGCTGCAGCGCTTTATCTGGAAAATCTTCATCCTGATCCTGATGCCGTTTTTCTGAGGCTGAGGCAGGAACATGAGTGAGAAGAAGGATTACACGATACACCTCAAGGCCTTTGACGGGCCGATGGAGCTGCTGCTCCATCTGATTGAGAAGAATAAGATTGATATCTACGATATCCCGATGGCCGAGCTCACGCGCCAGTATCTCGATTATCTTGATGCCATGCGCGAGCTCGACATGGAGGTGACGAGCTCGTTTCTCGTCATGGCCGCGACGCTTTTGCAGATCAAGTCGCGGATGATGCTGCCGAAGAAGCCGAAAAATGAAGAGGGCGAAGAGGAAGACCCGCGTCAGGAGCTCGTCGAGAGGCTCCTCGAGTACAGGCGCTTCAAAGAAGTCAGCACTGTGCTCGGCTCGATGGCCGATATGCAGGAGCATTTTGTCAGCCGCGCACCGCTGCCGCTGCCCGTCCATCATCTGCCGCCCGGCAATCTTGACCTGAAGGTGCTCGTCGCCGCGTTCCGCGAGGTCATGGACAGCAGGGAAAAGACACCGGCTGCACCTGCGGCCGTCGTTGAGCCCGAGCCCTATCATATTGAAGATAAGATGGAAGAAATCCTGCAGAAACTGCGTGCAGGGAAGGGAAAGCTCCGCTTTGACGAGGTCTTTTGCAGCGGGACGCGCAGCGAGCTCATCGTCACGTTCCTCGCATTGCTCGAACTCATCAAGCAGCGGTCCGTCGCCGCAAAACAGCAGCAGCTCTTCGACGATATCGTCATTATCATGCGGTGATACAGCATAAAATTATACAATATGCCATAAACTTCATCCGAGGCCGTATATGCCATATGGGAATGGATATCTCATCAGTTGGAATTTCAGGGAGGGAACGCGGATTTGCGGATTTATGGATAAAAACGACAAGCGTGCGGCAGATGCAATTTCTTCGGCAGGTCCGGCCGGACAGGTGAGTCCTGCCGGGACGCTCGAGGCTCTTTTGTTTGCTGCGGGCAATCCGCTGCCGCTTCCGGATATTGCCAATATCATGGAGTGCCGTGAGGAAGAGGCGGAGGCCCTTGTGCGCGAACTGCAGGTAAGACTCAGCGAATACGGCAGCGGCCTGACGGTCCAAAAGGTCGCGGGCGGCTACCAGCTCGTCACGCGGCCTGAGACATTTGCGCGGGTCGCGCGGCTCAGTCAGGTCACGGACCGCCATATCTCGGCGCCGACGATGGAGACGCTCTCCATCATTGCGTTCAAGCAGCCCATCACAAAGCCGGAAATCGAGCAGCTGCGCGGTGTGCGCATCGAACGGGCCCTCGCAAAGCTCCTGGAGCTCGACCTCATCTGCGAGCTCGGGCGCAAGCAGGTCATCGGCCGTCCAATTCTGTACGGCACGACGGATACATTCTTACGCTGTTTCGGCCTCAATTCGCTTGCGGATCTGCCGAAGCTTCCCGAGCGCGACCTTTCGGTCCTGTCGCCTGAGGAACAGCAGCTTGTCAGCGGGAAGCAGCCGGAGGCGGACTCTGCCAGCGATGCGAAGGGCGGCGAAACCGGCGAAACGGAACAATAAGGAAATACAAAGCGGCACGCGGTTTTCCCGTGCTGTTTTTTCAAATTTTGGAGGAAGAAAAAATTGGTTGAACTTTTAGCACCGGCCGGCAGCCGCGAAGCCCTCGTTGCTGCCGTGGAAAATGGCGCCAATGCCATTTATCTGGCAGGCGATGCCTTTGGCGCACGTGCCTACGCGAATAATTTTGACCGCGAGGGGCTGCGCGACGCCATTCACTTTGCCCATCTGCGCGGCGTACACATCCATGTGACGGTCAATACGATTGTCGCGGACGAGGAACTTGCGCCGCTGAAGGAGTATCTGCGTTTCCTCTATGAGGCAGGGGCCGATGCCATTCTCGTGCAGGACCTCGGCGTCGCGAAAATCGCGCATGAAATTGTACCGGACCTGCCGATGCATGCGAGCACGCAGATGACGGTCCACAGCCTTGAAGGCGTCAGGGCCCTTGCGGAGCTCGGCTTTGCGCGCGTCGTTTTGTCGCGCGAACTCTCCCTCGAGGAAATCCGCTTTATCTGTGCCCATACGGATGTTGAGATTGAGACCTTCATGCACGGCGCGCTCTGTGTCTGCTACTCGGGCCAATGCCTTATGAGCAGCATGATTGGCGGACGCAGCGGCAACCGCGGCCGCTGTGCCCAGCCCTGCCGCCTGCCGTATACGCTCGTCAATGAAAAGGGCGAAGATGTGCTCGGGGACAAGGCCGGCAAATATCTGCTTTCGCCGCGCGACCTCAGCACGATTGACGTGATTCCGGACCTCATTGAAGCCGGCGTCGCCTCGCTTAAAATCGAAGGCCGCATGAAGCGTCCGGAGTACGTCGCGACGGTCGTGCGCACATACCGCGAAGCCATCGACACGTATTATAAGGGCAAGGGCTATGAAGTCACGCAGCAGGAGCGCGACGACCTCGCGCAGATTTTCAACCGCGACTTCACGACGGCGTATCTTAAGGGGCGTCCGGGCAAGACGATGATGAGCGACCGCCGCCCGAACAACCGCGGCTTACTCATTGGCCGCGTCACGGCGTATGACTGGGATAAGCGCATCGTCACGGTAAAACTCAGCGGCCATCTGGCCCTCGGCGACCAAGTGGACTTCTGGGTCAAAGTCGGCGGCCGCGTCACGGCGACGATTGCCGAAATGACGGACAGAAAGGGACGTCCTGTGGAAGCAGGTGACGCGGGCGATGTTGTTTCCTTTGCGATTCCCTCGGCCGTGCGCGACCATGACCGCGTCTTCAAGGTCTACGACGCATCGCTGATGGAACGCGCGAAGGAAACGTACGCTTCAGGCGCGCCGGTGCGCCGCATACCCGTGACGATATCTGTGAGAGCAGCTATCGGCGAGCCCCTGACGGTCACGGTGCGCGACGAGGCCGGTCATACGGGCAGCGGTCAAACGGATTTCATCGGTGAAACGGCCCGCAAGCGCCCGCTTTCTGAGGACGTTGTCCGCAAACAGGTCAGCCGCCTCGGCACGAGCGTCTATGATATGAAGGAACTTCACTGCGACATTCAGGGCGAAGTCATGGTGCCGATGAGCGAAATCAACGAGGCGCGCCGCAGGGCCGTCGAAATGCTCGATGAAAAACGCCTTGCTGAAATCGAACAGCGCGAAAAAATGCCGGAGCCGCAGTTCCATGACCGCATCGCGCGCAAAGCACCGCGTGCCGCAAAATTTATGGTGGCCGTTGACACGCTGAATAAGGCTAAAGCAGCTCTGGAGGCAGGGGCCGACGGCATTCTGTTTGGCGGCGAATCGTATGACCACCGCGTCATTCCGGCTGCAGAATACCAGAAGGCCTGGCAGATGGCCAAAGGGGCCGGTGCGCGCATCGATTTCAACACGCCGCGCATCGTGCGCGACTGCCATCAAAAGGCCCTCGAAAAGCTGCTGACGGCTTTTAAGGATTTTCCGCCCGCTGCCGTCCATGTGCACAACATCGGCACACTGGCGCTCGTGCGCCGGCTGACGGATTTTGCCATCCATGCGGATTATTCGCTGATTTCCTACAACGAACAGACCCTGCGCTTCCTCAAAGATTACGGCGTGACGGGTGCGACGCTCTCGCCGGAGCTCAACGCCAAGGAAATCCGCCGCCTCGCGAAGGAGTCGCCCTTGCCGCTTTCGTGCATCGTGCACGGACGCCTTGAGCTCATGGTCTCGGAATACTGCGTGACGGGAAGCTTCCTCGGCGGCGTTGACAAGGGCCCGTGCAGCCAGCCGTGCACGCGCGGCCATTTTGCCCTGAAGGACCGCAAGGACGCGCTGTTCCCACTCGCGATGGACCAGTTCTGCCATATGCACGTCCTGAACAGCAAGGTCCTCTCGATGATGCCGCACGCGATGAAATTCCGCGCGGCCGGCATTGAGACGATGCAGATTGAGGCCAAGGCCTTGACGGAGGGCGAAATCCGTCATATCCTCAAAGCATACAAGAAAGTCCTGACTTTCCCCGCGGAATCCGACGAAGCACAGCTCGCCTGGATTCACGAGCAGGAAGGCACGGACATCACGCGCGGTCATTTCTTCCGCGGCGTGCTTTAACTCTTCATATATAAATCATAAAAATTCCAGAGGTAAAAAATGGAACAAGAAACCTATAAAATCATGGAATACGGCAAAATCCGGGAGATGCTCGCCGCGCGCGCAGGCTCCCTGCTCGGCAAAGAACGCGCAGAGAAGCTCGAGCCGAGCAGCGATTTTGACGAAGTTTCGGAATGGATGACGGAGACGGCCGAAGCGGTTGCGGTCATCCAGGTGACAACGCCGCCGCTCGGCGGCATCTTCGACATCCGTCCGTTTCTCAAAAAAGTCAAGATGGGGGCCGTGCTCGACCTCGATGAAATCATGAATATCATGAGCACGCTCTACGCCATGCGCAGTGTCAAACGCTTCTTCCGCGACCTCGAACTCGAGGTGCCGACACTCAAGGAATGGGCGAGGGGCATTGAGATCCTCGGACAGCTCGAACGCCTGCTCGACAATACCGTCGATGAACATGGCGCCATCCGCGAGGACGCGAGTGTCGAACTCCGGCGCATCCGCCGCGAGCTCCACACCTCGCAGGCCCATATCAAGGAACGCATCGCGAGCATTCTGCATAACAGCGAATACCAGAAGTATTTTCAGGATGCCATTGTCACGGTCCGCGATGAACGCTACGTCATCCCGGTGAAGCAGGAATACCGCTCGCGCTTCCCCGGCATCGTGCACGACCAGTCGGCCACGGGTTCGACGCTTTTCATCGAGCCGATGGCCGTCGTCGAGCTCAATAACGATGTCAAGCAGCTGACTCTTGCCGAACAGCAGGAAATCCAGCGCATCTTGCGGCATCTTTCGGCCGAAATCAACAAGAACGGCGCGATTCTGCAGGATAACTGCGAGATCCTCGCCGACATCGACTTTGCCTTTGCCAAGGCCAAGCTTGCCGAGGACATGGATGCCTGCCGCCCCGAGCTCAATCAGGACGGCCGCACGGAGCTCCGTCAGGCGCGCCACCCGCTCATTGCGAAGGATAAAGTCGTGCCGATTGACATCCGCATCGGCGAAAATTACCGCATGCTCTTAATCACGGGCCCGAACACGGGCGGCAAGACCGTCAGCATGAAGACATTCGGCCTTATGGTGCTTATGGCCCAGTCGGGCTGCTACCTGCCGACGGCGCCGGATTCCGTCATCTCGGTTTATCAGAACATCTATGCGGACATCGGCGACGAACAGAGCATCGAGCAGAGCCTGTCGACGTTTTCGGCACATATGACGCACATCGTCAGCATCCTCAAAAAAGTCGAGTCCGACGACCTGCTGCTCCTCGATGAGCTCGGGGCCGGCACGGACCCGGAGGAAGGCGCGGCCCTTGCCATGGCCATCCTCGAAAAGCTGCTTCAGGTCGGCGCGACGACCGTGGCGACGACGCATTACTCAGAGCTCAAGACCTTTGCCTACACGCGCGACGGCATCGAGAACGCCTGTGTGGAATTCGATGTCAAGACGCTGCGCCCGACGTACCGCCTGCTCATCGGCATGCCGGGTGCGAGCAACGCCTTCGCCATCAGCCGCAGGCTCGGGCTCTCCGAATCCCTGATTCTGCGCGCCCAGCAGCTCGTCAAGGCCGACCATGCGCAGTTTGAGCACGTCATCAACGAACTCGAGAACGAGAAGATGATGTACGAACAGCGCAACGCCGACATCAAGGAGCGTCAGCAGCGCGTCACGGAGCTCGAGCTCAAGGTCGAGAAGACGAAGGAAGAACTCGCCAAGCGCAAGGGCGACCTCATCCGCAAAGCCAGAGAGCAGAGCGCGGCCATGGTCCGCCGCACGCGCCGCGAGTCCGAAGCCATCATCAAGGAACTCAAGGAACAGTTCGACGACCAGGGCATCAAGAAACGTCAGCAGGCCATTCAGGACGCGAGAGCTAAATTAAACGAGGCTTTTGAGAAAGCGCGTCCGGGCATCATGGCGCAGAAGGGTGTCGGCAAGGCCGTGAACCTCAAGCACATCGCGCCGGGCGATATCGTCTACGTCAAGAAGCTCGACCAGAAGGGCACGGTCCTCGAGGTACAGGGCAAGGAACTCACGGTGCAGATCGGCGGTCTGCATACCAAGGTCAAGGCTTCTGCCTGCCGTTTCCTCGAACATGCGCCGAAAGAAAAATCTTCCGCCTCTGCCGTCCGCACGCCGTCATCTTCCGCGCGCCGCCAGTCCAATGCCTTTATGCAGAAGACCCAGACCATTGGCCGCGAAATCGATATCCGCGGCATGATGGTCGATGAGGCCGAAGTCGTCGTCGGCAAATTCCTCGACGATGCCGTCATGGCGGGTCTCTCGCAGGTCCTCATCATCCACGGCAAGGGAACAGGGGCTCTTAGAAAGGGCATTCAGCAGTACCTCAAGCATCATCCGAGTGTCGTACATTATCAATTCGCCGATATCACCGAAGGCGGCACCGGTGCAACCGTTGTGGACCTGAAATAAGGCCAGAATTCACTCAGGGTATAGTCATTTTCACGCAGGCGTGGTAGAATAAGACTCGTATATGTTTGAAGGAGGCGCCCTATGGAAAAACGTTCCCAAAGAAGCCATCAACAACACAATCCGAAGAAAGGCGGTACATCAACCACCAGAAAAACACTCATCGGTATTGCGATTGTCTTATTGGTCATGCTCACCGGCATCGGCTGCGGCTTTTTGACCGCGAGCATGAATACAAAATCAAATCTGGCTGACGATATCCGTCCGCCGGCATCATCCCAGGTCTATGATATTGACGGCAACGAGATTGCCACGGTCCATGCGGCCGAAAACCGCATGCCGGTAAAACTCGAGCAGGTCCCGCAGAATCTGCAGGATGCCTTTGTCGCCGTCGAGGATAACCGTTTTTATGACCACGTCGGCGTGGACCCGCGCGGCATTGCCCGTGCCATCTGGGCCAACCTGCGCGGCCGCACGGTCTCGGAAGGCGGCTCGACCATCACGCAGCAGCTCGCCAAAAATGCGTATCTGACGCAGGACCGCACGCTGAAGCGCAAGATTCAGGAAGTCTTCCTCGCCCTGCAGCTCGAGCGCCAGTACACGAAGCCGGAAATCCTTGAGCTCTACCTCAACCAGATTTACTTTGGTCAGGGCGCTTACGGCGTACAGGCCGCAGCCCGCACGTATTTCGGCAAGGATGTAGAGGACCTCACGCTCAACGAATGCGCGATGCTCGCCGGCATCCCGAAGAGCCCGAATTACTATTCGCCGCTCAACAATCTGCAGGCTGCGCAGGAGCGCAAGGCCACGGTCCTCGACCAGATGGCCAAGTACGGCTATATTGATGAAGCCACGGCTGAAAAGACGAAGAAGGAAAAACTCGACCTCGTCAAGCCGGACCCGAAGAAAGAGGATAAGGGCGAAGCTTCGTACTTCGTCGATTACGTCACGCAGAAACTCATCGATAAATACGGCGCCGATGCCGTCTATAAGGATGGCCTGAAGATTTACACGACCATCGATATGGATATGCAGAAGGCCGCAGAAGCTGCCCTGAAGAATCTGCCGAATGGCAGGAAAGACAGCAACGGCGTCATGCAGCCGGAAGGGGCCATTGTCGCGATTGACCCGCATACCGGCTATGTAAAAGCCATGGTCGGCGGCCGCGGCACGGACCAGTTCAACCGTGCGACGATGGCCGAGCGCCAGCCAGGTTCTGCTTTCAAGCCGTTTGTCTTTGCGGCAGCACTCGAAAATAAATTCACGCCGTCGACGGTCATCAACGACAGCCCGATTAAAATCGGCGACTGGGAGCCGCAGAACTATGAACGCACGTTCAGCGGCCCGGTCACGATGCGTCAGGTCGCCCAGCATTCGATGAACGTCCCGACAGTCAAGATTGCGCAGAAGCTCGGCATCGAGAAGGTGCTGTACTACGCACAGGAAATGGGCATTACCTCTCTCGTCATGGACGGCCCGCAGAACGATAAGAACCTCGCGTCGGCCCTCGGCGGCCTGACGAAGGGCGTCACGCCTCTCGAGCTCACGAGTGCTTACGGCACGTTCGCGAACAAGGGCGTCCATGTCGACCCGGTCGTCGTCGTCAAGGTCCTCGACCGCAACGGCAAAGTCCTTGAGGAAGCTGACCCCGAGCAGCACAATGTCATCAGCGAGTCGAGTGCGGCCCAGCTCACGAGCATGCTGCAGGACGTCATCAAGGGCGGCACGGGCACGCGCGCGAATATCGGCCGTCCGGCAGCCGGCAAGACGGGCACGACGAGTGATTATCACGATGCGTGGTTCGTCGGCTACACGCCGGACCTCGTCGCCGGCGTCTGGGTCGGCAACGACGACAACACTTCTCTCGGCGGCATGAGCGGCGGCACGGTGCCGGCGTCCATCTGGAAGTCCTTCATGAAGGCCGCGCTCAAGAACACGCCGGCCAAGGACTTCGACGGCTCGGATGCATCGTCAAGCGGCGATTCGATTGGTTCGCTTGACGACGACAAGAGCACGGCCGTCTCGAAGAAGAGCTCGTCCTCGTCGAAGGAAGAGAAGAAGTCCACGACGACGAAGAGCACAGAAAACAATAAGAAACAGGGCGGCGGCAATGCTCAGCAGCCGGCCAGCCTGCCGGCAAGTCAGGCACCCGCCGGCAACGGCGGCGGTGCGGCAGCCGGCGGCGCAGCCCCGGAGCCTGGCAGTGCCGTTTCCAAGGGCCGCAACTAATAACGCCCATACATCTCTATAGATAAGATAGAAAAGAACAGTTCAAAGTTTCAGGGAGCCTCTTTTACACGCAAAGAGGCTTCCCGAATATAAAGGAGCGAGTTTATTGGCAAACGTATTTGATACCCTGAAAGAGAGAGGCTTTATCGCCCAGTGCACGAATGAAGCAGAGCTGCGCGAGCTCTTCGACAAAGAGCGCGTGACGTTCTACATCGGCTTTGACCCGACGGCGGACAGCCTCCATGCCGGTCATTTCATCGCCCTCATGGCCATGGCCCATATGCAGCGCGCCGGCCACCGTCCCATCTGCCTCGTCGGCGGCGGCACGGGCACGATTGGCGACCCGACGGGCCGCACGGACATGCGCAAGATGCTGACGGATGAAGACATCGCGCACAACTGCGAATGCTTCAAGAAACAGATTGCCCGCTTCATCGACTTTTCCGACGGCAAGGCCATCATGGTCAACAACGGCGATTGGCTCCGCAAGCTCAACTACATCGACCTGCTGCGCGATGTCGGTGCGTGCTTCACGGTCAACCGCATGCTCGCGGCTGAATGCTACAAACAGCGCTGGGAGAAGGGCCTGACCTTCCTCGAATTCAACTACATGGTCATGCAGGCCTATGACTTCCTCGAACTCAACCGCCGCTACGGCTGCAAGCTCGAGATGGGCGGCGACGACCAGTGGTCGAACATCATCGCGGGCGTCGAGCTCAACCGCCGCAAGAACAACACGGCGGTCTACGGCCTGACGAACAAGCTCCTGACGAAGAGCGACGGCAAGAAGATGGGCAAGACCGCAGGCGGCGCCCTCTGGCTCGATGCTAACAAGACGAGCCCGTACGAATTCTACCAGTACTGGCGCAACGTTGACGATGCCGACGTCGAGAAATGCCTCGCCCTGCTGACGTTCCTGCCGATGGAAGAAGTTCACCGCCTCGGCAGCCTCAAGGATGCGGCCATCAACGAGGCCAAGAGCGTCCTTGCCTACGAAGTCACGAAAATCGTCCACGGTGAGGAAGAGGCCAACAAGGCCAAGAAAGCAGCCGAAGCGCTGTTCGGCGGTGCCGGCAGCTCCGATGATATGCCGCAGATTGCCGCGGAAGCCGGCAAGAAGCTCCTCGACGTGCTGACAGCCGGCAAGGTCTTTGCCTCGAAGAGCGAAGGCCGCCGCCTGATTCAGCAGAACGGCCTGTCCCTCAATGACGAGAAAGTCAAGGACGTCGACTACGTCCTGCAGGACAGCGACTTCAAGGACGGCGCTGCCATCGTCAAGAAGGGCAAGAAGAAATACTTCAAGCTGACGAAGTGAGAACTGCGGAAACGCTTGTGAGAAGCGGTTTTTTGTGCTAAAATGAATAAGTTATCGCATGATATCATGCAATTTTGATTGAAGGAGCGGTGTTCTTTTATGTCAGGACATTCTAAATGGGCCAATATCAAACGCAAGAAAGGTGCCAACGATGCCATCCGCGGCAAAATCACGACGAAAATCGGCCGTGAAATCACGATTGCTGTCCGCATGGGCGGCGCAGACCCGACGGGCAACATGCGTCTGAAGCTGGCTCTTTCCAAGGCGAAATCCAACAATATCCCGAAGGACAACATCAAGCGTGCTATCGAGAAAGGCCTCGGCAACACGGAAGGCGGCAACTACGAAGAGCTCATGTATGAGGGCTATGGCCCGGGCGGCACGGCTGTCATGCTCGACATCCTGACGGACAACCGCAACCGTACGGCTGCCGATGTGCGCCATCTCTTCTCGAAATTCGGCGGCAACCTCGGTCAGGACGGCTGCGTTGCTTGGATGTTCAAGAAGAAGGCCGTTTTCATCGTCGAGAAGGAAGTTTTCGATGATGAGGATGAACTCATGGAAATCGTCCTCGATGCCGGTGCGGAAGACATGAAGTCGGAAGACGAGGTCTTTGAAATCACGGCTGAGCCGGAAGCTTTTGACGATATCGAGAAAGCTCTGGGCGAGAAAGGCATCGAAACGGCTTCGGCTGAAGTCACGATGGTCCCGGATACGACGGTCCACCTTGAAGGCAAGGATGCGGACAAGATGCAGAACCTCATCGACGCACTCGAAGAGAACGACGATGTCCAGAACGTCTACAGCAACTACGAGGCAGACGACGAGGCGTAATCCTTAGGCTTTGCCAGCGTTTGTTCAGAACATGGAACGTTTTTGCAAGCTCCTGTGAGGCGAGTCATTCGCTCGGCAGGAGCTTGCTTTACTATCAGGAGAAATTATGCTAGCATTAGGTATTGACCCGGGCACGGCCATCTGCGGCTACGGCTTTGTCGAGTCCGTCGGCAGCCGGCTGATTCCGCGCGCCTACGGCTCCATCTTCACCTCGCCGAAGATGAAGATGGAAGACCGGCTCATGAAGATTTACGACGAGCTCGACGCGCTCATCAAGAAATATCAGCCGGACGTCATGGGCGTGGAGAAACTCTTTTTCAACCGCAACGTCACGACGGCCATCCCGGTCGGTCAGGCGCGCGGCATCGTGCTCCTGACGGCGGCGAAGAACAACCTGCGCCTCGTCGAACGCACGCCGATGCAGATCAAGCAGGATGTCACGGGCTACGGCAAGGCCGACAAGAATCAGGTCATCTACATGGTCACGAAAATCCTGCATCTGCCGGAGCCGCCGAAGCCTGATGACACGGCCGATGCGCTGGCCATTGCCATCTGCACGACACATTGTCTCAATAGTATCAGCTGGAGGAATCAGTTATGATTGGTTATCTGCGCGGCAAAGTCCTGTTCCTTTACACGGACTATGCGCTTCTCGATGTTCACGGCGTCGGCTACCGCGTCTTCATCGCCAATTCGACGCGGCAGAAGCTGCGCCTGCACGAAGAGGCGAGCCTCTTCATCTATACGAGCGTGCGCGAAGATGCCATCATTCTCTACGGCTTTGCTTCGCAGGAGGAATATGACCTCTTTCTGCAGCTGATTTCCGTCTCGGGCATCGGGCCGAAGGTCGCCCTCGGCATCCTTTCTGCCATCACGGTCGAAGGGCTCTGCCGCGCCATCCAGAATAAGCAGGCGAGCATCCTGACGAAGCTGCCAGGCATCGGCAAAAAGTCGGCGGAGCGCCTGATCCTTGAGCTCAAGGACAAAGTGGCCTTTGCACCGGAGGAAGAGGAGCTTCTGACTATCGAAAATGAAGCAGAAGTCGGCGACGACAAGGTCGCGGAGGCCACGGCAGCTCTCGCGGCCCTCGGCTACACGCAGGCTGAAATCACGCCGGTCATCCGCAAGACGGCCAAGTACAAGACGCCGGAAGAAATCATCAAGGCGTCCTTGAAGCTTTTGAACCGTTTGTGAGAACTTTGAGAACTTATTTATATGATAGGAAAGAAAAACAGAAAGGGAGGTGCCAGATTGGACGATTTTGATTCCTATGACGAAGACCGCATTGTCGCGATGGACGAGCAGCGCAGCGACGACTGGCAGTACAGCCTGCGCCCGCGCAAACTCAGTGAATACATCGGGCAGGATAAGGTCAAGGCGAATCTCTCGATTTTCATTCAGGCGGCTCTGTCGCGCGGCGAGGCTCTCGACCATGTGCTGCTCTACGGTCCGCCGGGCCTTGGCAAGACGACGCTGGCGGGCATCATCGCCAACGAACTCGGCGTCAATTTCCGCCAGACCTCAGGCCCTGCCATTGAGCGCAGCGGCGACCTCGCGGCGCTCTTGACGAATCTGCAGGAACACGATGTGCTGTTTATCGATGAGATTCACCGCCTGTCGCACAGCGTCGAGGAGGTCCTGTACTCGGCTATGGAGGATTTTGCGCTTGATATCATCATCGGCAAGGGGCCGAGTGCGCGCTCCATCCGCCTCGACATCGCGCCGTTCACGCTGATTGGCGCGACGACGAAGGCAGGTTCTCTCGCAGCGCCGCTGCGCGACCGCTTTGGCGTCATTTCGCGTCTTGAGTACTACACGCCGGAAGCTCTCGTGCACATCATCAAGAGGGCGGCCGAAATCCTCGAGATTCCGATTGAGGACGAAGGGGCACTTGAGATTGCCCGCCGCAGCCGCGGCACGCCGCGCGTGGCCAACCGCCTGTTGAAGCGCGTGCGCGATGTCGCGCAGATTGAAGGCTCGGGCGTCATCACGAATGAGATTGCCGACAAGGCCCTGCGCATGCTCGAAGTCGACAAGGCCGGCCTCGACCATACGGACCGCCGCATGCTCAAGACCATGATCAAGAAATTTGCCGGCGGTCCCGTGGGCCTCGATACGCTGGCTGCGGCCATCAGCGAGACGACGGATACGATTGAGGATGTCTACGAACCGTATCTCATCCAGCTCGGCTTCATCAACCGTACGCCGCGCGGCCGTGTCGTCACGCCTGCAGGCTACGAGCATCTCGGCATCCCGTACCCCGAAAAATAAGATGGTGTATTATATATAGAAGAAAACTTGCAAAGAGGTGAGATTTATGCGTTTACTGCTTCATATGTGCTGCGGCCCGTGCTCATGTTATCCCGTAAAGAAACTCCGCGAAGAGGGCATTGAGCCCGTCGGCTACTTTTTCAATCCAAACATCCATCCTTACAAGGAATGGGATATGCGTTTGAAGACAGCAAAGGAATTTGCCGAGAAGGTCAACATGGAATTTTATGCCGATGAACATTACCGTCTGCGCGATTTCCTGAAGAAAGCCCTGCCGGCCGAGGCCGTGCCAAACGGCCGCTGCACGATGTGCTATACATGGCGTCTTGAGGAGACGGCGCGCTACGCCGCAGAACACGGCTTTGACGCCTTTACGTCGACGCTTTTTTACAGCATTTATCAGCAGCATGACCTTATGCGCCGCACGGCGGAGCATTTTGCCGAAAAATACGGCGTAGATTTCCACTACGAGGACTTCCGTCCGGGCTGGCAGGAGGGCATCGACATCAGCCATGAGCTCGAGCTCTACCGCCAGCCGTACTGCGGCTGCATTTTCAGCGAGGAAGAACGCTATTCGCGCGAAATCCGCAAACAGCGCAAGAAAGAGAACAAGGCCAAGAAACGCGCCCGTCTCGAGCGCGAGGCCAAACTGCGCGCCGCGGAAGAAGCACAGCGAGTTCAGCAGGCCCAGCAGGAAAACAGCGCGCCAATCGCGAAAGAAGCCTGAGAGCAGGGCTGAAAAGAGAGGCCTGCGAAAAATGCGTTTAGGTGCCAGTGAGGTGGAATGCTATGGGATATCCGCAGAAGAAAGTCAGCGAAGTCAGCAAAAACAGGAGGGGCAGAGCTGCCGGTAAGGTCAGCATGGCCTTGGCACTTATGATGGCCTTTGTCATGGCCATTACAGCCCTGACAGGCACGGCTCAGGCAAGGCACAGGCACGCGAAAAAGCCGGCAAAACCTGCCGTAAGTCAGTCCGCACAGCAGCAAAGTCAGGAAAATCAGGCAAAAATGCCGAAACGCACGGCCGAGCCCGTCCTGCGCATCGGCCTGCAGCAGGGAAAGTCCTCGTTTACTGTGATGCCGCTTGTCGATAAGCTCCAGCTGCGCACAGAATCGTCGAAGGCATATCCCCTGAAAGCAGCGGCACCCGTGGAAATCCGCTGGCAGAATGGCAGCTTCCTCGTCGGCAAAGAAAAGCTCAAGGGCGAACGGCTGCAGCTCATGCCTGCGGCGGCCCTGACGGATGCGGCGCATTTTTCACTTGCCGGCCGCTCGTACCGCGGCACGCTCGAAATTCTCGCGAAGAAGGGCGGCCTGACCGCCGTCAACCTCGTGCCGCTTGACGATTATCTCCTGAGCGTCGTACCTGAGGAAATGCCGACGGACTGGCCGGCAGAAGCACTGAAGGCGCAGAGCGTCGCCGCGCGCAGCTTTGCCCTGCACAACAGGGACCGTCATGCAACCGACGGCTTCGACCTCTGTACGGCAACACACTGTCAGGTCTATACGGGCGTTGGCGCCGAAAAGTCAGCATCCACGGCGGCCATACACGCGACGCAGGGCGAGGTCCTGTTTTACGGCAGCGAGCCCATCGATGCCCTTTTTCATACGGACAGCGGCGGCATGACCGAAAACAGCGAAAATGTCTGGGGAAGCTTCGTGCCGTATCTGCGCGCCGTCAAGGATACAGCGAACGGGACCATGCCCTGGACGAAGGAAGTCAGCACTGCTGCTTTTGAGCAGAAACTGGCGGCCAAAGGCCATAACGTCGGCAAAATCCGCTCCCTGTCGCTTTCCCCTTTGAAAATTGGCAAAGCGGCCGCCGACCGCACGGCGTCAGGCCGCGTCAAGACGATGACCGTCAAGGGCACAAAAGGCACGGCAGCGCTCACGGGCAATGAGCTTCGCAGCCTGTTTGGCCTCAAGAGCACGCTCTTTGGTGCAAAACTGCAGGGCGATAAAATCGTCTTTTCGGGCTTTGGCTTCGGCCACGGCCTCGGCATCTCGCAGTGGGGCGCAGAACGGCTCGCCGCGGGCGGCATGAAATACGACGCGATCCTGCATCATTATTATGCGGATGTCACCTTGAAGAAAATGTATTGATGAATAGATAAGAGGGTTAAGTTAAGTATGTTACTATCCGATTTTGATTACGACCTGCCGGAAGAACGCATCGCACAGGTGCCAATCGAGCCGCGCAATGCTTCACGCCTCATGGTCCTCGACCCGGTCGAAAAGACCATCGAACACCGCCATTTCTACGACCTCAAGGAATTTTTGGAGCCTGGCGACACGCTGATTTTCAACGATACGCGCGTCATGCCGGCACGCCTCATCGGCCACCGCGACCAGACGGGCGGCAAGGTCGAGGTCTTCCTGCTGCGCCGCCTCGATGCAAACCACTGGGAAACGCTCGTCAAACCGGGCAAAAAGGCCAAGCCGGGCAATGTCATCAACTTCGGCGATGAACTTTCGTGCACAGTGACGGAACACACGGACTTTGGCGGCCGCATCGTCGAATTCCATTACGACGGCATCTTCGAGGAAATCCTCGACCGCCTCGGCGAGACGCCGCTGCCGCCGTACATCCACGAAAAACTCGAGGACAAGGAACGCTACCAGACCGTCTACAACCGCGAGGAAGGCTCGGCCGCCGCGCCGACGGCCGGCCTGCACTTCACGAAAGAACAGATGAAAGAGCTCAAGGACATGGGCGTCAACCTCGGCTTCGTCACGCTGCACGTCGGTCTCGGCACGTTCCGTCCCGTCAACGTCGAGAACATCGAAGAACACGAGATGCACAAGGAGTACTACTGCATCCCGGACGAAACGGCCCAGCTCATCATGGATACGAAAAAAGCCGGCCACCGCGTCATCGCCGTCGGCACGACGAGCATCCGCACGCTCGAATCCGCCGCCACGGGGAAGGGCCAGATTGCCGGCAAGAGCGGCTGGACGGGCATCTTCATCTATCCGGGCTACGACTTCAAGATCGTCGATGCCATCATCACAAACTTCCATCTGCCAAAATCCACTCTGATCATGCTCATCAGCGCCTTCGCCGGCCGCAATTTCGTCCTGCAGGCCTACAGAACCGCCGTCGAGATGAAATACCGTTTCTTTTCGTTTGGCGATGCCATGTTCATCAAGAGACCGCAGCCCCTCGCAGAACGCGCGGAAGAGCTCAAGGAACTTGAAGAGCTCGACAAAAAGCGCGAAGCTGAAGCAGCACAAAAAGAATAAAAGACAAAACAGCCTTCTCGCAGGAGAGGGCTGTTTTGATGTTACAACTTTTCAGATAGAAATTAAATATTTGAATATTATGTCGGAAAGCATAGGATTTTGTCGGCATCCCTTTACCATATGACCATAGCAGATTCTTTCCATATTTCATTCAACCCATCCATTTCTGAGCCACTGCCTTCGCGGCAGTGGTTGCTTTTTTTACTCAGATGAGATGCCAACAACAGTTTTCTGGGCTTTTCGACTTTCTTTATGGTATAATGAAAGCAAAAAAGGGGTGCTTGCTTTGACACGAGAAGAAGAGCTTTTGCGGCACTCGAGCTGCATTTTCTCGAGATTCCAAAATACGCGAGGCGCCGAAAAAGCCAATCAGCCAGCTGACAAAGATGGAACGCTGGCTCGCGTATTTTGCCAACCAGCTGACGAAAGAAGAACGGAGGGAGCTGGCGATGAAAGATGAAAAAATCAAAGACGCGCTGGATGCAACGCAGGTCTTTTTGAGCGACAAAGAGGAGCGCCGCCGCTACATCAACCGCGAGATGGCCATCATGGACCGCCGCTCCGAACTCGCTTCGGTCCGTGACGAGACCATGCTGGAAAATATACGAAACTTTGTTGCCGGCACTGGCTGGAGCGTAGAGCGCGTAATGGATATGCTCAAGATCCCCGAACAGGAACGCCCGCGCTATCTTGACTTACTCCAGAAAAACCTGCATTGACTTAAATACGCGGAGAGCCCTTCATCCGTGACTGGATGAGGGGCTCTTTGCGTCCGTGGGCGGCGCAAAAGGCGTAGATTGAAAAAGGTTGGCCCTAAACCGGGTCAGCATTTTCGGCAAGTATTCTTTTCGCCTCAATAGCGGCAGTCATGGAGGAACTCGCGCGTGAAGTCGGTAATTAACAAAAAAAGACCCCGCGGAAACCCCGCGAAGCCTTGTATTTCCTAGTGGTGCCGAAGACCGGACTTGAACCGGTACGTTGTTGCCAACGGCAGATTTTGAGTCTGCTGCGTCTGCCAATTCCGCCACTCCGGCGTAACGACCATGTACCATGTGTCGTTAACATAAAATATTATAACAGTATAGGGCCAGATTGTCAATGTATGATGCGGATTTTAGATGGATTTCCAGGCAGAACTTCTCTAAACGTTCTTAGAATGAAGAAAAAACCTATGGCACGGCAGGAGTATCCATGATGTGCGCGGAATAATAAATACATACGACAAATCATGACGGAAAGCGGGGAATGTGACATGAGGAAGAAGCCCGAGAAGCATACGAAGGCTGTTCCTAAGGAATTGTACGATAAGATGTTTGAGAAGATGCAGGATGTTTTTGTTACGGACGAGGAATATGAACGCATGACGCCGGAGCAGAAGAGAAAATGCGTGGAAGAGGCGATGGAGAAATTCAGCCGGATCATGGATGAGGCATCAGCGCAGATGTCAGATGATGATTACGATGATTATGACGAAGACGATGTGCTCGACCATTATCCGTATGGCGATATAAATTTTGACGAAGAGGACAGCGACGTTTTCTATGATGATGAGTCCAGCCTCGTAGACGCCGGCGGCAACATGTATTACCGTGATCCCACGCCGTTTCGGGAGACGCTGGACGGGTATACGAAGAGCGAGCTGATCACCATTGCCGAAGCGCGGGGTATCCACATCCGAAAATCGCTGCACAAGGCGGAATACCGGATGCAGCTCGTTTTGGAAATGCTGAATCCGGACCGGATGCGAAACATTCTTTTATGGCTGCCGCATGAAGAAATGCAGGCTCTGCTGCAGCTGCTTGAGGAAAAGCCGCCCGCGGATATGATGGATATGTTCCCGGAGCCGGCTCAGCTGGAGACCGTCCCGTATTTTGGTCTGCCGAATCTTCTGGAAATGGGCTATTTGTCGGAGCTGTTCGTTCACGACTACGTAATGCCGCAGGATGTTGCCGATATAATGCAAAATTTGCTGACGGTGGATTTCTGGGTGGAATATCGCCAGACGGCCTGGATTGAGTCGGCCGTTTCACTGGCCGAAGATATCTATGACGTTTATCCGCTGTCTGTGCTCATGCAGATGCTTCGCCAGCGGCCGGACTTTTCGTGGACGGAACAGGAGGTTTTGGAACATCTGGCAAAGGTGCCAACGGAAATGCAGACAGTTTTTTACCAGGATGGATGGCTGCGCCCGGACCTGGAGGAAGAGCCGGAAGAGAATCCGCCTCTTTCAAAGGATGCCGTTTACTATATTCCGACGCAAAGTGAAATCTGGAGCCATGAATTTTTGGACAAGAGCAGTGAGAGGGTCTGGAAGGCCATGTTCCAGCTTTTGGGCAATAAGTGGCCGTATCTGCAGGAAACCTCGTTTTATGAAGTCCTGCCGGACATTATGACGATGGCCTTTGCGCAGAATATGGCAGAGCCAAAGAGCAAGGATATTCTTTTTGCGATTCTGCAGGCTGTTCCGGAGCTTGAGACTGCAGAACGCCATGCGCTGGTCCGAGATATGCTGCCGTTCCTGAAAAAAATCCACGACCATGCCCGTCTGCCGTCGCAGCACGGTTTTTCCAAAATTGAGCTCAAGGAGCAGAAAAAACAGGAAAAAGCCGCCGAGCGTCAGGCGCGCAGGGCTGAGAGGGCACAGCGCAAAGTCATTTCTCTGGCGGAGCGGCGCAAAGGGAAAAAATAAATACAACGGCTGTCTGCGCTTCGCCGGAGAACTGTGGGCAGCATCTTATATAGCACCATATAGATAGGAAGAAAAACAGCACGGATGATTTTATCTCCGTGCTGTTTCGTATTTCTATTTCTTTATTTGCTCCAGACTTCTTCGGCGATTTCTTTGACGAGGCGGATTTTGGCCCATTCTTCGTCTTCGGTCAGGAGGTTGCCTTCTTCCGTCGAGGCGAAGCCGCACTGCGGGCTCAGCGAGAGCTGGTCGAGCGGCAGGTATTTTTCGGCTTCGTGGATGCGTGCGATGATGTCCTCTTTTTTTTCGAGCTCCGGTGTTTTCGAGGTCACGAGGCCGAGGACGACTTTCTGATTTTTGATGAAGCGCAGCGGCTCAAACGTGCCGGCGCGGTCGGAATCGTACTCGAGGAAGAAGCCGTCGACATGGCAGTGGGAGAAGAGAATGTCGGCAACGGGCTCGTAGCCGCCCGCGGACGACCAGGTCGAACGGAAGTTGCCGCGGCAGATGTGCATCGTGATGGTCATGTCGGCTGGTTTTGCTTCGAGAATTTTGTTGAGGACCTCGACGTACTTGCGGCCGACGGCGTCGACGTCGATGCCGCGCTCTGCGTAGGCCTTGCGCTTGTCGGCGGAGCAGAACTCACCCCACGACGTATCGTCGAACTGCAGATAGCGGCAGCCGGCTTCGTAAAAGGCCTTGACGGCCTTCTGGTAGGCAGCGGCGATGTCCGCAAAAAGGTCATCTTCATTTTTATAGCGTTCAATTGGCTGATAATCCGCGTTGCGGACGCAGCAGATGAGGTGCAGCATTGACGGGGAGGGAATCGTCTGCTTGGCCGTGGCATCGCCTGCGATGGATTTCAAAAAGCGGAAATGGTCGAGGAACGGATGATTCTCCGGGAAGTCGATTTTGTCCGTGATTTTAATGGTCTCGGCCTTGGGCTGGAAGCCCTTGAAGGCCACGGAGAAATGCTCGGCCTTGACTTTGTCGACGCCCGTAAGTCCCCAGAGAAAGTCGAGATGCCAGAACGCGCGGCGGTATTCGCCGTCCGTCACGGCCTTGAGGCCGGCCTTTTTCTCATCAGCCACGAGCTCGCGGATGCTCGCGTCTTCCTGTGCCTTGAGCTCATCGGCCGTTATTTTGCCGTTTTCAAACGCTTTTCTCGCGGCCTTGAGCTCCGGTTTGCGCAGGAAACTTCCTACAATATCATAGCGGTAAGGGATTCTTTCAGTCGTCATAATGTCTTCCTCCTCTAAATTCATACGAAATCTATATGAATGCTTGTGTTTTCTTCTTATGCAAGTTATTATACAGGAAGAGGAATGAAATTAAAAATATCGAAAATATATTGTCTGCAATAGGAAAATCCTATTGCGAAAGGAGCAATTATATGACACTGCAGCAGCTGCGCTATCTCATCGCGGTGGCCGAGACGGGAAACATCACACAGGCCGCCGCGCATCTCTTCGTCTCGCAGCCGAGCATCACGGCCGCGATTCGCGAACTTGAAAAAGAAATGAATCTGACGCTTTTTCTGCGCCAGAACAAGGGCGTGACCCTGACGCCGGACGGCGAACGCTTTTTGGGCTATGCGCGCAAGGTCATCGACGAGGCCGACGAGCTTGAGGACACATTTAAAGGGCTCAAGGAAACAAAACCGCATTTTACCGTGTCCTGTCAGCATTATTCGTTTGCCGTCAATGCGTTTGTTCAGCTCATCCGCGAGTTTGACGCGCCGCAGTACGACTTCACGATTCGCGAGGAGCAGACGCACGAAATCATCGAGGACGTGGCGAACATGAAGAGCGAGCTCGGCATCCTTTATTTGAGCTATGCCAACGAAAAAATCCTCAAAAAGATTTTCTCGGCGCACAATCTGACGTTTACAGAGCTCTTCACGGCAAAGCCCCACGTCTTCATCTCGTCGCAGCATCCGCTGGCGGAGAAAGACGTCATCACCCTGCGCGATTTGAAGAATTATCCGTATCTGACCTATGAGCAGGGCGTTTACAATTCCTTTTATTATCAGGAAGAATTTCTCGACTCGACGGAGCAGAAGAAAAATATCCGCGTGCAGGACCGAGCGACCCTCTTCAACCTGCTCATCGGCCTCAACGGCTACACCGTCTGTTCCGGCGTCATCTCGCATGCGCTGAACGGCGACAACATCATCGCGAAGCCCCTGAAAATGAAGGAACAGATGAAAATCGGCTGTATCATGCGCAAGGAGACCGTCCTTTCGCGCTACGGGCAGGTCTACCTCGAGCATCTGCAGCAGATTGTCGGGGAGATGTGAGGGAACGCACGGCAGGAATCCGGCCGTGGGCGGCGAATAAATAAGAGTGTAATATATTATAGGAAGCTTTTGGCTTTTTTGAAGAAGGGGCGAACAAAATGGCAAAGACCATCGAAGAACTCAAGGCAGAATTTCATCAGACGTACGATTATTTCCCAGGCGTGGCGCGCCTGATTGACCGTCAGCACAAGATTTTGGCGGCCAACATCAAGGCGAAGAAGGCCGGCTTCGAGGAAGGCATGATTTGTGCCAAAATCGGCGCGCCGGAGTCGCACCGCGAATGCAAATTCGAGAAGATGTTCGAAACAGGCGAGGCCCAGACCGACCACGCCATCCCCGACAAAATCCGCGGCTGGTACCCAGTAGAGGGCTTCCCCGACGTCTGCATCCATTTCGGACTGCCGCTGCCGGAGGATTTTTGACAACCGCATAATTTGAGCATCCATTGCGTAGATAAAGGAAAAGGTGAAAATATGGCAAGACAGTCGTATGTAGAACACGCCGCCGTGACGGTACAGGATATCGAATGGACGAAGAATTTCTTTGAGAAAATCCTCGGCATGACCGAGACGCGCCGCAAGGAAAAAGACGGTCAGCTCAAAATGGTCTGGCTCAAGGGCGGCATCCAGCTCGTGGCCGCACCGGATGACTACAAGGCAGGGCAGGGGCATCACCTCGGTATCGTCGTCGAGGATATGCCTGAAGTATTAAAGGAAATGCTCGCCGTCGAGGGCGTCCATCATATCGAGGGCAAGCCTGAAAAATGGGTGCAGCTGCCGGACGGACTGACACTTGAGCTGTTTCAGGAGAAGCCGGGGGCTGTCAAGAAAGTGCTGGATATCGAAGTAAAATGAACATCATCCTCGTCCTGTGTTATAATGGAAGGTATCTTTATGGAAGAAATCTTTCATTATAATAGAAGGGCGGGGATTTTTTGTTTCCGGGGATTGGTGTTTTGGCGAATGTATTGGGGATTGTTGCAGGCGGCCTTGTGGGACTTGGCTTTGGGCGGCTGATTTCGGAGAGGTTCCAGAAGACTTTGATGATGGCCTGTGCGGTCGCGGTGATTTTTCTCGGGCTGACGGGGACGGTCAAGGAAATGCTGGTGGTGACAGAGGGCGGCGTTGAGCTGACGGGGACGTACCGGATGCTGGCGAGCCTCATCGGCGGGGCTCTGATTGGCGAGGCCATCAACATCGAGGACCGCATGGAACAGTTTGGCGTCTGGCTCAAGAAAAAGACGGGCAGCAGCGGCGATACGCGCATTGTCGATGGTTTTGTCACGGCGTCGCTGACGGTCTGCATCGGCGCGATGGCCGTCATTGGCTCCATCAACGACCGGCTGCTCGCGGACCCGTCGGTGCTGTTTGCGAAAACCGTGCTCGATGCCGTCATCGTCATGATCATGACGTCGGCACTCGGCAGGGGCTGCATCTTTTCGGCGCTGTCGGTTGGCATTTTTCAGGGCGCGATTTTCCTCGCAGCGGGGCTGTTAGAGCCGTTTATGACTCCTGAGGCCCTGTCAGCACTCAGTGCCGTTGGCGATATTTTGATCTTCTGCGTTGGGACGAATCTTTTCGGACTGCCGCACGTGCGCGTTGCAAATTTCCTGCCCGCGCTGGTGATTGCGGTTGTCTGGATGCTTTGACGGGACTTCTGCCAGCTCGTATAGGCTGCCTTCCTTTATTCCTGCAAGGGAAAAGGGGAGGCTTTTTATTTTACCGTTTTCTTAACATGGAATTTACAAAGGCACAACAATCCCCCCCCCAATCTTTGCTACGATATAGGAGAACGATGAAGGGAACCAAATGGTTCCGGTAGTTGCCAATCAGCAAATGATTTGGGAGGAAATGGATATGTTTAGTCAACTCAGCAAGATGAAGAAAATTCTCTCCGTCGGTGCGATTGCTGCCAGCATGGCAGTGATGCTGACGGGCTGCGGCGGTGGCCAGTCGGCCTCCAGCTCCTCGGGCAGCGGCGCTGCTCAGCAGGAAATCTCCGGCAAGATCTCGGCTTCGGGCTCGACGGCTCTGCTGCCGCTCCTGAAACCGGCGCAGGAAGCGTTCCAGGATAAATACGATAAAGTCACGGTCAACATCGCCGGCGGCGGTTCCTTCACGGGCATGAATCAGGTCGCTGAAGGCGCTGTCCAGATCGGCAACTCGGATGTCAATCTGCCGGACGATTACAAGGACAAGGGCCTCGTTGACCACAAGGTCGTCGTCGAGCCGTTCGTCTTCATCGTCGACAAGGCCAACAAAGTCGACAACATCACGAAGCAGCAGGCCATTGACATCCTGACGGGCAAGATCACGAACTGGAAGGAAGTCGGCGGCGACGATCAGGCAATCACCCTGATCCATCGTGCAAAATCCTCGGGTTCGCGCGCTACAATCAGCGATGTCGTGCTGAAGGGCGCAGCTTTCACGGATAATGCTGTCATCCAGGATTCCAACGGTGCTGTCCGCGCTGCCATTGCCAGCACGCCGGGTTCCATCGGCTATGTCGATGCTCCGTATGCTGATGATTCCGTCAAGGTCCTCAAGTTCGACGGTGTCGAGTATTCCCCGCAGAACATCATCGATGGCAAATATCCGATTTACGGCTATGGCCACATGTACACGAAAGGTGAGCCGACCGGCGCAGTCAAGGCTTTCATCGACTACATCCTCAGTGATGAGTTCCAGAACAGCCAGGTTGAAAAGCTCGGCTTCATCCCGGTCAACAAGATGAAAAAGTAATCGTTTCGGATAACGAAACAACATGATGATGCAGGGCTTCGGTCCTGCATCACGTTTATGTAGGACATTCATTTCAGAAGGTTTATTCAGGAGGTTAACAAAATGGAACGGGCAGCAAGTATCGGCCGTCTGGAGCAGAAATCCCCGGGCGGCGGTCATGAACGCAGGCTATTCTACGACAAGTGCGGGCGGTATCTCTTTATCGCGGCTGCCTGTCTCATGACAATCATCATTTTCTCGATTATCTTCTTTGTTGGACGGCAGGGCCTTATGACATTTGCCGAGGTCAGCCCGATTGAGTTCTTCTTCAGCGCAAGCTGGGATCCGTCGCTTGGCAAGTTTGGCGCACTTTCGTTCATCATCGGTTCTCTGGCGACGACTCTTCTTTCGGTCCTCATCGGCGCGCCGCTCGGCCTTTTGGGCGCGATTTTCCTCGCGAAGGTCGCTCCTGTATGGCTCAAAAACATCATGCGTCCGGCTACGGACCTTTACGTCGCGATTCCTTCGGTCGTTTACGGCTATGTCGGCCTGCAGCTGCTCGTGCCTTACTTACGCGATACGTTTGGCACATCGACGGGCTTTGGCGTGCTCGCAGCGTCTCTCGTACTCGCCATCATGATCATGCCGACGATTCTTTCTATCAGCACGGATGCCCTGAACGCCGTGCCGAGACCTTTGGAAGAGGCGAGCCTTGCCCTCGGCGCTACGTGGTGGCAGACGATCGTGCACGTCATCGTGCCGGCTGCGGCTCCGGGCATCCTGACGGCAGTCGTCCTCGCCATGGCCCGTGCGGTCGGCGAGACCATGGCCGTGCAGATGCTCATCGGCAATACGCCGCAGGTCATCACGTCGCTGTTTTCCCCAACGGCCACGCTGACGAGTAACATCGTCGTCGAGATGGGCAATACGCCGTTTGGCTCGGTCTGGGGCAACGCGCTGTTCCTCATGGCCTTCGTGCTCTTGCTGCTGTCGCTCGCGATGATTCTTGTCATCCGCCGCTTCGGTACGAGGAGGGTTTAAGCTATGAATTCAAAAGTACAAAATCAGATTGCCAGAGCCGGCCTTTGGCTCACGGGGTTCTTCATCCTCGGCCTGCTCGCGGCCTTCCTCGGGTACCTTCTTTATAAGGGACTGCCCGTGCTCTCGCCGCACTTTATTTTCGGCAAATCGAGCGACATGACGGCAGGCGGCGGCGTTGGTTCGCAGCTCTTCAACTCGTTCTACATGCTGCTGATTTCCATGGCCATTTCCATTCCAATCGCACTGGGCGCCGGCATTTACCTCGCGGAGTACGCACGTGAAAATAAACTCACGAAGTGCATCCGCCTGTCGGTCGAGAGCCTCGCGACGGTGCCGTCCATCGTCCTCGGCCTGTTCGGCATGATCATCTTCGTCAATATGATGAACATGGGCTTTTCCATTCTCGGCGGTTCGCTGACCTTGGTGCTCCTGAATCTGCCGATGCTCGTGCGCGTCACGGAAGAATCCATCCGCACGGTGCCGAGGTCGTATGAAGAAGCAAGCCTGGCCCTCGGCGCGACGAAACTGCAGACGATTTTCAAGGTCGTGCTGCCGAGTGCCATGCCGGGCATCCTCACGGGCATCACGCTGACGGCCGGCCGTGCCCTCGGTGAAACGGCTATCCTCATCTTCACAGCTGGCACGACGGTTTCGCGCCACATGTTCGATACGGACGTCATGGCTGGCGGCGAGACGCTGGCCGTCCATCTCTGGTATCTCATGAGTACGGGCCTGGTGCCGGACCGCGATGCCATCGCCAACGGCATTGGCGCACTGCTGATCCTGACGATCCTCGTCTTCAATTTCGTGCTGCTGCTGCCGATCCGCTTCATGAAACATATCCCGAAACGTTAAGCCTCTCTCTATGCATCACAGAGCCATTTCCGCATGCTTTCATAAGGAAATGGCATCCATGTGATGCTTTTTTGTAATCGAATTCCTTTTCTTGCGGACGATTTTATGGTAAAGTTAAAATAGAGTAATATGATATAAAATAGTCCAATATAAAAGGAAGTGATGTTCATGAAAGATCCGATTCGTTTCATTCATTCCCTGCAGGCCGTGGCCGAGCCGTTTCTCGCGTTTCTGCGCTGGGAGGCGAGCAGCGGTGTCATTTTGCTGTTCTGCGCGATTCTCGCGCTGATTCTTGCCAATTCGCCGCTGGCCGCGGGCTACGAGCATATCCTGCATCTGCCAATCGCCATCGGGGCAGGGGAGTACGTCGTCGAGATGGGCCTGCTGCACTGGATTAACGATGGCCTCATGGCCGTGTTCTTCTTTGTCATCGGCCTTGAAATCAAGCGCGAATTCCTCTACGGCGAGCTGCGCACGGCTTCGGCGATGCTCTTGCCCGTCGGCGCGGCCCTCGGCGGCATGATTGTGCCGGCCATCCTCTACGCGGCCATCAACCTCGGGCAGCCGACGTTCGGCGGCTGGGGCATCCCGATGGCCACGGATATCGCCTTTGCCCTCGGCATCATGACCATCGCGGCAAGGCAGGCCCCTTTAGGGCTCGTCGTCTTTTTGACGGCACTGGCCATCGTCGATGACCTCGGCGCCATTGTCGTCATCGCGCTCTTCTACAATTCCGACCTCGCGTTTGGCGCCCTTTTCGTGGGGCTTCTGGCCATTGCCGCGGCTTTCATCGTCGGCAGGCTGCGCGTGCGCTTTGTGCCGCTCTATATCGCGCTGGGCCTTGTGGCCTGGTATGCATTCCTGCAGGCCGGCATTCATCCGACGATTGCGGGCGTGCTGTTAGGCCTTTCGATTCCGGCGGCAAGGGAGCCCGAAAACTCGCTTCTCCATAAGCTTGAACATGCACTTGAGCCATGGTCGGCCTATGGCATCATGCCGATTTTCGCACTCGCGAATGCCGGTGTGGCCATCTCGCTTGCGTCGTTCGACTTTGCTTCGCCGATTTTCCTCGGCATCCTCGCGGGCCTCTGCCTCGGCAAGCCCCTCGGCATTTTCGGCGCGACGTTCCTGCTCTGCAAGGTCTTCAAGCTGCCGCTGCCGGGAAATGCGACGAAGGCCCAGCTCGCCGCGACGGGCATGCTCGGCGGCATCGGCTTTACGATGTCGATTTTCATCGCGTCGCTGGCCTTCCCTGAGGCCGCGCAGCTCGACCTCGCGAAAATCAGCATCCTCTGTGCCTCGATTCTTTCGGGCATTCTC
Organism: Mitsuokella apri; assembly: GCF_051886055.1. NCBI lineage: Bacteria > Bacillati > Bacillota > Negativicutes > Selenomonadales > Selenomonadaceae > Mitsuokella > Mitsuokella apri. The sequence goes on from NZ_JBJEXT010000008.1 coordinate 52,866, forward strand.
GGCACGGTATTCTTCAAGCTGCAGTCTCTCGGCACGCCGTCCGCGGCGTCCGCTGAGGGCAGGGCCGATGCTGCGAACTAAAAAATCACTGAAAAAAGTATTGACAGAACAATGAGTCCCGTTTATAATAATATTCGTTGGTTGCGACAAGGCAATCAAGAACAAAACACGAAATGATGACTCACTAGCTCAACTGGCAGAGCAACTGACTCTTAATCAGTAGGTTCACGGTTCGATTCCGTGGTGGGTCACCATGACTCACTAGCTCAACTGGCAGAGCAACTGACTCTTAATCAGTAGGTTCACGGTTCGATTCCGTGGTGGGTCACCATTTGACGATAACGGCTCCTTGCGAAAGGGGCCTTTTTTGTACCTTATATATAATAGGAAGGAAAGTGAATCTATGCGAATCCTCATCTCGAATGATGACGGCGTCGCGGCCTACGGCCTCGAGTCCCTCGTCAAGGCATTTTTGAAGAAGGGCCATGAAGTCATCGTCTCGGCGCCGGCGCGCCAGCAGAGCGGCATGGCCCATGCGCTGAATGTCGGCAAACCCTTGGAGCTGCTGCAGGCAGACAAACTGCGGGAAAAATACGGCATCGAGGCCTGGGCCGTCGACGGCACGCCGACGGACAGCGTCAAGCTCTACCTTGAGGCCATTGCCGAGGAAAAGCCCGATGTTGTCGTCTCGGGCATCAACCACGGCGCGAACCTCGCGACGGACATCCTGTATTCGGGCACGGTCGGCGCGGCGATGGAAGGCATGCTGCACGATATCTCGTCGTTTGCTGTATCGATGGACGTGGACAGCGAGATTTCCTACGACGAGGCGGCCGAAGAATTTGCGAAGCTTCTCGAGCAGGTCATGAAGGGTCGCGCGGCAGCCGAAGAGGAAAAGCCCGTGTTCTGGAATGTCAATTTCCCGCGAAGGTATGCGCTCGGCGAGGATGGCCGGCCGCAGGTCGTCTTTGGCCGTCAGGGAAAACGCGACTACCACAATGCGTTCAAGAAGCAGGAACGCGAGGACGGCCGCATTTTCTACACCGTTGCCGGCGAGATTTTCGACACGGACAAGAGCGAGCCGACGGACATTTACGCCGTCGAGCATGGCTTTATCGCCGTGACGCCGCTTATGGTCGACCTCACGGACTACATGATGATTGAAAAGTTACTGAACCGCTGAATTTTGCGTTATGTCTTTTGCCCCCCGCATGGCTCGAAAGGCCTGTAAATGTGCGCGCGGGACAGATGGGCGTGACGCAAAGTTTTTTTCGTGCTAAAATAAAGGGTAGAATGTTTATTAGGAGGTATTTTTCATGGAATCAATGATTCGCGATATCAAACTGGCTCCTTCGGGCCACGATAAAATCAACTGGGTAAAGAACTTCATGCCGGTCATGGCGGCTGTCGATAAAGAATTCTCCGTCTCGAAGCCTTTTGCTGGCAAGAAGATGGTCATCACGCTGCACCTCGAGGCCAAGACGGCTTATATGGCCGAGATTTTCCATCATGCCGGTGCCGAAGTCGCCATTACGGGCAGCAACCCGCTGTCGACGCAGGATGATGTCGCCGCGGCCCTCGTTGAGGATGGTCTGCATGTCTTCGCCTGGCACGACTGCACGCCGGAAGAATACGATACCTTCATCAATAAAGCCCTCGACATCAAGCCGGATTTCGTCATCGACGACGGCGGCGACCTCGTGCACATGCTGCACACGAAACGCCGCGAGCTGCTCTCGGGCATCATCGGCGGCAGCGAGGAGACGACGACGGGCGTTCATCGCCTCAGAGCTCTCGCAAACGAAGGCAAGCTCGAATTCCCGATGATTGCAGCGAACGACGCTTACTGCAAATACCTCTTCGATAACCGCTACGGCACGGGCCAGTCGACCTGGGACGGCATCATGCGCACAACGAATGTCGTCATCGCCGGCAAGAACGTCGTCATCGCCGGCTACGGCTGGTGCGGCAAGGGCGGTGCCATGCGTGCGCGCGGCCTCGGCGCCAATGTCATCGTCACGGAAGTCGACCCAATCAAGGCCATCGAGGCTGTTTTCGACGGTTTCCGCGTCATGCCGATGGATGAAGCAGCCAAAATCGGCGATATCTTCCTGACGCTGACGGGCGACAAGGACATCATCCGCAAGCGCCATTTCGAAGTCATGAAGAACGGTGCCATCATGGCGAACTCCGGCCACTTTGACGTCGAAATCAACATCCCGGAGCTCGAGTCCCTCTCCGTCTCGCGCCGCACGGTCCGCAAGAACATCGAAGAATTCAAGCAGAAAGACGGCCGCAAGCTCTATCTGCTCGCCGAAGGCCGCCTTGTCAACCTCGCAGCCGGTGACGGTCATCCGGCTGAAATCATGGACCTCTCGTTTGGCGTGCAGTTCTTCTCGGCTCTGCATCTCCTGAAACACGGCAAGGAAATGACGAAGGGCGTACACCTGATGCCGGAGGAAATCAACACGAAGATTGCGGAAATCAAGCTCAAGGCTTCGGGCATCGAGATCGACACGCTGACGCCGGAGCAGCGCGCTTACCTCAATATGGCGTAATGGCGTAAGTCTTGCGTAAACGGAGAATATAAATCATGAAGACACTGATTAAAAACGTATATGCGTTCCTGCCGGACGGCACGACGCCACTCACGAATATCATGATTGACAGGGACAAAATCGTCGGCGTCGGCGAGGTGCCGGCGGATTTCCGCGCGGCCAAAGTCATCGACGGCAAACATAAATTTGCCGTGCCGGGCTTTGTCAATGCCCATACGCACGCCTCGATGACGCTCTTTCGCAGCTACGCCGACGATATGAACCTCATGGACTGGCTCAACAACATGATTTGGCCGGCCGAGGCGAAGATGCAGGAAGAGGACATCTACTGGGGCGCCATGCTCGCCGCCGTCGAGATGATTGAAGGCGGCACGACGACCTTTGCCGACATGTACGGACCGTACATGGAAAAAGTCGCCGAAGTCGCCATCGACTCGGGGCTCCGGGCCGTGCTCTCGCGCGGCATCATCGGCGTGGCACCGGACGGCGACAAAAAGCTTGAAGAAAATGTCAGCCTGTTTAACGACTTCCATGGAGCTGAACACGGCCGCATCACGGTCATGTTTGGACCGCATGCCCCGTACACCTGCCCGCCGGACTTTTTGAAGAAAGTCAGCGCAGCCGCAAAAAAATGCGGCGCCGAAGTCCATATCCACATGGCCGAGACGAAGGCTGAGATCGAACAGATCACGAAGACGTACGGCAAGCGCCCGTTCCGCTATGTCGAGGAAACAGGGCTTTTCGAGAGCGGCACGCTTGCCGCACACTGCGTCCACCTCGACGACGAGGACATCGCCATTATCAAGAAATACGGCATCCGCGTCGCGCATAATCCGGGCAGCAACATGAAGCTCGCAAGCGGCGTCGCGCCGGTGCCGCGCCTCCTGAAAGAGGGCGTCTGCGTGGCCCTCGGCACGGACGGTGCCTCGTCGAACAACAACCTCGACATGCTCGAGGAAATCAACCTCGCGGCCATGCTGCATAAAGTCAATACCCTTGACCCGTTGGCAGTACCGGCCCGCACAGCCCTCAAGATGGGCACGGAGTACGGCGCAAAGGCTGCAGGACTCAAAAATGTCGGCAAAATCGAAAAGGGCTGCAAGGCCGATCTCACGCTGTTCAATATGAACAGCGCGGCCTGGTACCCGCGTAACGACCTCGCATCGCTGCTCGTTTACTCGGCACATGCGGATTCCGCAGACACCGTGCTCGTCGACGGCAAAGTCCTCATGGAAGGACGCGAGCTCTTGACGCTCGATAAGGAGAGAATCTTCTTCGAGGCACAGAAATGTGCGGAGAGGCTGACGAAATAATAGTACGCGGGGCTGGTTCGCGAAAATTGGATACATTTGGCAAGGGGAGCGGTGAAATATTTTCGGCTTCGGCGCTTCCGCTAAATGGGAGCCATGCAGGTTTTGCTGAGAAAAAGGGACTTCGCCGCCTGCCGCGGCGTTCTGACACTGTGGCATTAGGTAAAGTTTTCCCGGCTCCCAGCCCTGCGGGCAGTCGCTGCAGCGCCTGCAGGCGAAAATATTCCCCCGCTCCTAGTCACGTCCTGCCTTTTTGCTCTCGCAGGAGGTGTCTTCACCACCTTCTGCGAGAGGATAACGCACGATTTTTTGTCGGTAGAGTGGGGCTTCGGCTTATTATAATGTAGACTGAAAGCAGCTGAGGTGGGAAGGGCTGTTTCGGTCACTGACGAAGTTTGGAATCTACGATGTAAATAAAAAGAAACTAGGGCTGGGGGAAATATTTCGCCTGCAGGTGTGGAATGTTCTGCCTGCAGGGCTGAAGTCCAAGAAAGATGGGCTAAGTCCTGCGATGTGAGAACGCCGTGGCAGACGGCGAAATGGCTAAGGATATCTTTATATCATGGGCTTCATTTACATGGAGCACCGAAGCCGAAATATTTTCACCGGCCCCTTTGCTGAAATCATCAAACCGAAACAGTCCTTCCCGCCATTTGCTAATTATCTCATGCCGAAATAATATATGTGTTTGTAGGAGGAATTTTCTTGAAAAAGACAACGCCTGCCCGCCCGCGTACGCGGCGCAAGCCTGTGCGTTCGGCGACGAAGAAGACGGGCCATAAGGTCGCGCGCGCGCATTCTGGCCGCCGCTATGAGCTTTTTGGCCTCGCGCTTTTTGCTGCCGGCCTCATCTCAATCTGCGGCATCTGCGGCCTCAACGTGGGTTTTGTCGGCGTCTATTTCGCCAAATTCCTGCGCTATTTCTTCGGCGTCGGTTCCATCCTCATTGCCGTCCTGATTCTCCTGATTGCCTGGACGTACATGACAAGGCACCGCGGGCCGAAGTATTCGCCGCGCTTTTTCGGCATTTTGGCGCTATTTATTTCCGTGCTGGCCATCTGGCATCACTTCAAGGTGCCGGTCGGCGCGGAAATTATGCCCGAGAGCCTGCCGACGGGCGGCGGACTTCTTGGCGGCGGTTTTCTGCTGCTTTTGCGCAAGTTCTTTGGCGTCGACGGCTCCATCATCATCCTCGGCGTCGGCACGGTCGGTGCCGTGCTGCTCTCGACGACGTGGTCTTTGGCCGCAGGTCTTTTAAAGACGCAGGCCAAGGCGAAGAAAGGGGCCGTGGCCGCGGGCTCGGCTCTCTCGTCGACGTATGGCAAAATGGCCGAAGTCGGCGGCCGCGTGGAAGAACACGTCGCGACGGCCGTGCGCGAAAAAGTCGAAAAGGTGCATGGCAGCTTCTATAATCAGGATAAAGACGAACGCTTCCGCGAATCCCCGGAGAACAGCCCTGTGGAACAGAATACTTCGGCAACTGCCAAAGCCGCCGAAAATACCTTCCCGGTCACGGGACTCGGCGAAAATCCTGCTGAAAATCCTGTTAAGGAAGAGTCGGCAGAGCCACATGCGGACACAAAGCCGGACTTTACGATTGAGTTTGGCCGGAATCATGAAAATGAAAGCCCGGCCGCTGAAGCAGGGGAAAGGCCGATGGGTCTGCCGGATTCCGTTGAGCCCATCGGCATGACGCCGCCGCCCGCGAGCCTGCAGAATATTAGCCGTGCAGCGGGGACAGACGGGCTGAGAAAGGAAGCTCCGGCAGACAGCTGGGGGGAGGAATCTCTCGGCATGCCTGCAGATTCTGCGCCGGCCGCAGCGAAGCCCGCTTTCACAGTGCCAAAGACGGCACCTGTCGTGCCGCCTTCGCCGAGCCCGATGAAGAAGCATCCGACGGAGATGCCCTCGTACGGCGAAATTGCGCCGATCATGCCGGCTGCGGCCATCCTCGACGGTTCGGCCAAAACGGCGCGTGGCGGCCTCGGCGAATCTCAGAAAGAGGAAGTCAAGGCTCCTGCTGCGCCGCCAAGGCCCTACATCCTGCCGCAGGTCACGGAAATCCTCACGAAGCATGTGAAAAAACACAATGCCGCGCTCGAGATGGAAATTGCCGACAAGGCCCATATTTTGCAGCAGACGCTCGAGGACTTCCACGTCAAGGCGAAGATCATCAACGCCTGCCACGGTCCAGCCGTCACGCGCTACGAGCTTGAGCCGGCGCCGGGCGTCAAGGTCAGCAAGATTACAAATCTCGCCGACGACCTCGCCCTGAGCCTCGCGGCGACTTCCGTGCGCATCGAGCCAATCCCCGGCAAGGCCGCCATCGGCATCGAGGTGCCGAATAAGGAGCTTGAGGGCGTGGCCCTGCGCGAGGTGCTCGAAAATGAGCGCTTCGCGCAGGCCAAGTCGAAGCTCACGGTCGGCCTCGGCATGGACATCGGCGGGCAGGCGATTTTTGCGGACCTCGCGAAGATGCCGCATCTTCTCGTCGCCGGTGCCACGGGTTCCGGTAAATCCGTCTGCATCAACACGCTGATTACGAGCATCCTCTTCAAGGCGAAGCCCGATGAAGTCAAATTCATCCTCGTCGACCCGAAGATGGTCGAGCTCTCGAATTACAACGGCATCCCGCACCTCATGGTGCCGGTCGTCACGGAGGCCAAGAAGGCCGCGTCCGTGCTGAACTGGTCCGTGCAGGAAATGGAAAAACGCTACGCAAAATTCGCCGAGCACAACGTGCGCAATATGGAAACCTACAATAATAAATTCCCCGACGACAAGATGCCGGCCATCGTCATCATCATCGACGAGCTCGCCGACCTCATGATGGTCGCGCCGCACGATGTCGAAGACGCCATCTGCCGCCTTGCGCAGAAGGCCCGCGCGGCCGGCATCCACATGGTGCTCGCGACGCAGCGTCCTTCCGTCGACGTCATCACGGGCATCATCAAGGCCAACATCCCGTCGCGCATTTCGTTTGCCGTGTCGAGTCAGATTGACTCGCGCACGATTCTCGACCGCAGCGGCGCGGAAAAGCTGCTCGGCCGCGGCGATATGCTGTTTTATCCCGTCGGTGCCGCCAAGCCCATGCGCGTGCAGGGCGCATTCATCAGCGACGAAGAAGTCGAGAAACTTCTCGACTTCATCCGCGCGCAGGGGCAGGAGATGGAGGCCAATGAGGAAATCATCTCGTTTACGGAAAACGCCATGAAGGAAGAAGAAGCAAAAGAAGAGGGCAAGGGCGGCCGTCAGCCGAAACTCGACGAGCTGCTGCCCGACGCCGTGAACCTCGTCATGTCGACGGGGCAGGCCTCGGCGTCTTCCATACAGCGGCGTTTCCGCGTCGGCTACACGCGCGCCGCGCGCCTCATCGACGAGATGGAAGACCTCAAAATCGTCGGCCCGAACATCGGCAGCAAGCCGCGCGAGATCCTCATGGGGTCCGAGCAGGCCCTGGCCGCCGTCGAAGCCGCCATGGCAGAGTCCTAGACGAATTATTTTCTTATGAATCACGAAAAGAGCTCCTTTTGTTTTTGGGGCTCTTTTTTGTGCTTTCTTCTGCCTTCTGTCGGCCTCTTTTGGCTGTCTTTCGTTTCCTGCGGGAAAACTTTGCAGGAAACTCGTGAAACTACTGGAAAAATACGCGGGCCTTGTGGTATACTTGAAAATAGTTATGTAAACCTTAACACATAAATCCTGAGATTTTTCCGCAACATGGAACATTTCTCTTATGGGGGTAGATTTTTTTGAAGTACATGAGTGGTAACGAACTGCGT
>NZ_JBJEXT010000009.1:0-55926 GCF_051886055.1 Mitsuokella apri
GCCGCATCCTGCGCCGTGCCATCCGCCACGGCCGCATGCTCGGCATCAAGGGCAAATTCCTTGAGGGCGCCGTCGATGCCGTCGTCGACATCTACCGCGATGCCAGCGACTTCGGCGAGCTCATTGCCAAGCAGGACTACATCAAGAAAGTCATCAGCATCGAGGAAGACCGCTTTGCTGCCACGCTGAATCAGGGCATGGAGCTCCTCGACGAGGAAATCAAGGAACTCACGAAGGACGGCAAGAAAGAACTGCCGGGCGAGATTGGTTTCCGCCTTTACGATACGTTCGGTTTCCCGTGGGAGCTCACGGAGGAAATCCTGCACGAGAATGGCCTCGACCTCGACAAAGAGGGCTTCGACAAGGCCATGAACGAGCAGCGTGAGCGCGCAAGAAATGCCCGCGCCGAAAACCAGCGCGTCGCTGTACCGGACCTTTCGGGCATCGATGTCTCGAAACTCAAGGTTGACCCGGAGGCCAAAGAGGCCAAAGTCGTTGCCATCTGGAAGGACGGCAAGCTCGTCGACGAAATCACGGACGGCGAAGAGGCCGGCATCATCCTCGACAAGACCCCGTTCTACGCCGAAGGCGGCGGACAGGTCGGCGACGAGGGCATGCTCCTTGGCGAATTCGGCCGCATCAAGGCGACGAACGCCAAGAAACTGCCGGACGGCACGGTTTACCATGTCTCCTACGTCGAAGAAGGCCAACTCAAGGTCGGCGAGACGGTCAAGATCGAAGTCGACCAGGAGAAGAAGCTCGCTTCGGCCCGCAACCACACGGCTACGCATCTGCTGCAGGCTGCCCTGAAGCGCGTTGTCGGCGACCAGGTCAACCAGGCCGGTTCGTCCGTCACGCCGGACCGTCTGCGCTTTGACTTCACGAACTTCGAGCCGGTCACGGCCCAGCAGCTCGCAGACGTCGAAGAACTCGTCAACAAGGTCATCCTCAAAGGTCAGGATGTCGAGATTTCGCATATGAGCCTTGACGAAGCCAAGAAGGCAGGCGCCATGGCCCTGTTCTCCGAGAAATACGGCGATGTCGTCCGCGTCGTCCGCGTGCCGGGCTTCTCGATGGAGCTCTGCGCCGGCTCGCACGTCAAGAACGTCGGCCAGATCGGCATGTTCAAGATTGTCGGCGAGACGGGCGTCGCTTCGGGCGTGCGCCGCATCGAAGCCATCACGGGCAAAGCCGCTCTCGACTATGCAAACGGCAAGTTTACTGTGCTCAAGAAGGCAGCAGCCCTCTTAAAGACGAAGGAAGAGGACGTGCCGGCAGCGGTTGAAAAACTGCAGGCTGAGAATAAGGAGCAGGCTGCCAAGCTCGCCGAAGTCGCTGCGATGCAGGAAAAAGCCGATGCTCAGCAGCTCATCGCCGGTGTCAAAGACGTCAAGGGCGTCTCGGTCGTTACGGGCAAGGCCAATGTCGAGAACATGGACGCTCTGCGCGATGTTGCAGACATCACGCTCAGCAAGCTCGAAAACGGCGTCGTCGTACTCGCCTGCGTCAATGACGGCAAGGTCAACCTCGTCGTCAAGGCTTCGAAGGATGCCGTCAAGCGCGGCATCCATGCGGGCAAGATTATCAAGGAAGCCGCAGCAGTCGTCGGTGGCGGCGGCGGCGGACGTCCGGACATGGCACAGGCCGGCGGCAAGAACGCCGAAGCCGTGCCGCAGGCTTTTGACAAGGCCATGGCTGTCATCGAAGCACAGCTCGGCTGAGCCTTTAAGCCTTATAGTATCAACAAGAACCTCCCTCACTTTTGAGGGAGGTTTTATGGCTGATACGACAAGATTAAGATGATATAAGATGATGGAGGTTCAACCTTGGAAGTCGATATCACAAAAAAAGTACAATATTTCATGAAGTACGGCCTTGTCGGCCTGATTCTCATCGCCGTCGCCGCCGCGAGCGGCATTTACTACTACCAGCATCAGCACAAGTACTTCAATGTCTACGATGCACAGGTTGCCAGCTCACTCGTCGCGACGAAGGTCCACGGCAACGCGACGGTCACGGAAAAAGTCGTGGCTGATGGCGAGCACGTCGAGGCCGGCGACATCATCGCGCACGTGCAGAGCAAGATCACGGATGATGACCTCGCCAACCTCGAGCAGACCGTGGCTCTTTCGCAGCGCAATCTCGATGAAATCAAGAAAGGCCAGACCGTGACGGTCGCTGTGCCGGGCCCTGCGCCGGCGCCGGCCGCCAGTGCGCCGGCACGCAGCAGCGGTTCTTCGCAGAGTGCAGCTGCCGCCGAGTCGCGCATGCATCGCATGCAGGAGCTCTATGAGATGGGCGCGGTCAGCGCGCGCGAACGCGACGCTGCCGTAGCGGCCTACAACTCGGCCAGCTCCGCTTCGTCCGCACCTTCGGCTCCGGCTGCGTCCTCTGCATCTTCGGCACCGGCCGTCACGTATAAGACGACGACCCAGCCGGCTGACCCGAAGGCCGTACAGACTGCCGAGCTTCAGCTCAAGCAGGCACAGGCAGCCCTCGATAATGCCAAGCAGGATGCTGCCGAGACCGATATCGTCGCGCCGGTAGCCGGCACGGTCTACTACGCCGATGGCATCGACGAAGGCACGGACGTCAAGGCCGGTCAGACGATTGCCAGTGTCGGCAACGCCGATGATATCTGGGTCGAAGCGCGCGTCAGCAGCGAAAAAGCTCCGAAAATCCGCCTCGGCCAGTTCGTTTCCTATGAAATCGACGGCCACAAGCTGCAGGGCTCCGTGCAGGATATCCAGCAGCCGTCCAAAAAGGATGACAGCAGCGACAGCAGCAATGCAAATGGCAGCGGCGTGAATGCACAGGCTGGCACGAATGGCGCGAATGCAAATGATGCAGGCGGCGCCAACGGCCAGCCGGCCGTCAATACAAACGACGCGAGCGGCAATCCTACGGACCAGAATGCTGCGGGCAGTCAGGACGGCCAAAACGGCCAGCTCGTGCCGGCAGGCTCGGGCAATCAGGACCCGAAGACCACGACGGCGGTCGAAGATGAAAAAGAAGACCCGGACATTCTCATCATCCGCATTTCTATCCCATCAGGGCTGGGCTTTGACTTGAAGCCGGGCATGCGGGCTGTCGTGAAATTTGCGATGAATGGGTGATTTTGCCGAAATAGCAGCGAATATTCACGTTACAGCTGAATACCTAAAATGTTACATCTTCGTTAAAGATGTAACATTTTTTTATTTTGCGCTTTTCTTTTTGCTACGCCTGTGTTATAATGACAATAAATTTTCACGAACTAAAGGATTAAAGATTGAAAGCAAGTTTGCGATTTTTATGATTTTATAGTACAGGGAGGGAATATGGGTATGGTAAACCCAAAACTCAAGGATGAGCTCAATGACCAGCTATGCGAGGCGATGCTGTCCCTGCAGACGGTCGATGAGTGCTATCAGTTCTTTGAAGACCTCTGCACGGTCAGCGAGCTCAAGGCCATGAGCCAGCGGCTTGAGGTCGCGCGCATGCTCCGGGCGGGGCATACGTATGACGATATTGTCGCGCGCACGGGGGCGAGCACGGCTACCATAAGCCGCGTCAAGCGCTGCCTTAATTACGGCGCCGACGGCTACCACATCGTGCTCGACCGGCTGGCACCCGACGAAGGCAGGCCTGACAGCAAATAAAAGATGATAAAAAAGATAAGCTGAGTAAGCTGAGATAGGAGACAAAGAAATGGACAAAGAAAGACTGACCCTTGAGATCCCGTATGGCATGCGCGATTTTCTGCCGGTGGAGGCTGCCGAGAAGCGCGCGATTGAGACGGAGCTCGCGACGCTGTTTGCCGAGTGGGGCTACGATGAAGTCGTGACGCCGACCATCGAATACCTCGACAATCTGACGCTCGGCTCGAGCCACGCCTTAGAGCCGCATCTTTTCAAGCTCTTTGACAAGGACAACCGCACGCTCGCGCTGCGCCACGAGATGACGACGCCGATTGCGCGCCTCGCCGCGAGCCGCCTGCGCGATTATCCGCAGCCTCTGAAGCTCTCCTATGTCAGCAGCGTCTTCCGCTATGAGCAGACGCAGGCCGGCCGTCAGTGCGAGTTCCATCAGGCCGGCGTCGAGCTCATGGGCAGTGCGACGGCCTTTGCCGATGCCGAGGTCATCGCCCTTGCCATTCAGGGCCTTCTGCGCGCGGGTCTCAGCGACTTCACGATCTGCCTCGGCCAGGTCGAGTTCGCTTCGGGCATCATGAACCAGTTCCACCTGAGTGATGAGGTCAAGGGCAAGCTGCAGACGGCGCTTGAAAAACACGACCTCGTGACGTACCGCAATGTCGTCGCAGCCCTCGACCTGCCGGACAAGTCAAAAGAAGCCCTGAACCAGCTGCCGGTATTGAGCGGCGGCGCGGAGCTGCTCAAAAAGAGCTATGCACTGGCCCTCAACGAACAGAGCCGCCGCGCCCTCGACAACCTCGGCGAGATTTACCGTCTGCTGAAGGACTACGGCGTCGAAAAATACGTGCGTTTCGACCTCGGCATCATCCGCGATTTCAGCTACTACACGGGCATGGTCTTCGAGGCCTACACGCCGGAACTCGGCTTCCCGCTTGCGGGCGGCGGCCGCTACGACCATCTGCTCTCGGATTTCGGCAGTGCCTGCCCTGCGACGGGCTTTGCCATCGGCATTGAGCGCATCCTGCTCGCCCTGACGCGTCAGGGCCTCGAAAAGCCGGACAAGCCGAAGGACATTTTCCTTTCGTACGCGCCGGGCCGCGAACACGATGCCATCGCCAAGGCACAGGAACTGCGCGCCGAGGGCAAGGTCGTCGAGCTCGCACTTTCCGCACAGGAGAAAGAGGAGGCCGGGGCCCAGCAGAGTGCCAAGGGCTATGAAAGCCTCATCTACCTCGCATGAGTGCCTATAAGCGCGTCCGGCAGTTTGTGCGCGCCGTCACGCAGAGGATGACGAGTGAGGATTATGATTTTGTCCGTCATCATCTGCCGGAAAAGGCCCTGCCGCTTTTCTTTGCCATGCATCCGGCCGATCAGGTCCATGTGCGAAATGTCGCGTTTACAGCGCTGAAGATGGCAGAGGAGCGGGGGCTTGCGGCGGAGCAGAAAGAGTTTTTGCTGCGCTGCGCCCTGCTGCACGATGTCGGCCGCGTCAAGGGCGACCTCAACATCATGGGCAAGGTCATGGCCGTGCTTATGACGCATTATCTGCCAAGGCTCTCCGCAGCGTGGCAAAAAAAGCAGGACCCCATCGGCCATGCCCTTTACGTCTACCGCCATCATCCGGCCATCGGCGCAGAGAAGCTCAAGGCCATCGGCCTTGAAGAAGAAGCGGCCGTCATCGCGCATCATCACGAAAAAGAGCAGGCAGGCGACAGTGAGGTTCTCAAAATCCTGCGCGCTGCCGACGAACAGAACTAAGTTTTGCGGCAGAAACCTCTTTTTTAGAGCAATGTTTGTCTTCTTCACATGCACAGCCAAACATTTTTAGCAAATTTCTTGACGAATCGCGATTTCGGTGTTAACATAAGGTTCATCGAAATCCTTTAGCTAGATAAAGAATAAAAATCCAGAGATCCGAATAGGAGAGGGAATATGAAGAACAACATGGATTATTTGACCATCGCACTGCCGAAAGGCAAGCTCTTCTGGCTTTCAGCAGAGCTTCTTGCCAAGGCAGGCTATACGGCAGAGGGACTTTCGGACAAGTCGCGCAAGCTGGTCATCACGAACGAAGAAAAGAAAATCCGCTTTATCGTCTCCAAGACGGCCGATGTGCCGACCTACGTCGAATACGGCGCCGCCGATATCGGCGTCATCGGCAAGGACGTGCTGCTTGAGTCCGGCAAAGACGTTTACGAGCTCCTCGACCTCGGCTTTGGCCGCTGCCACCTTATGATGGCCGTGCCGAAGGCCGAGAAGCGCGCAAAGCTCGTCGACTACGACCATACGCGCGTCGCGACGAAGTTCCCGCACATTGCCGAACAGTTCTTCAACAAGCACGGTATGCAGATGGAATACATCAAACTCAACGGCTCCATCGAGCTCGGCCCGATTGTCGGTCTCTCCGAGAGCATCGTCGATATCGTCGAGACGGGCACAACGCTCCGTGAAAACGACCTCGAGGAAATCGCCTACATCCTCGACGCGACAGCTCGCCTGATCGTCAACCGCGTGAGCTTTAAATTGAAGTTCGACCGCATCCACCAGCTCACCGAGGAGCTGCGCAAAATCCTCGAGCTTGAGGAGCAGGCGAAAAAAGAAGCCTGAAGAAGCATAAAAGAAATAACCGGTAAAATCGTAACCATAGCAAGAGCCAAAAGGCATGAGAAAGCGAGGAAGTACATCATGAAGATTGTCAAAGCCAGTGAAGTTGGGGAATATGCCATAGAGAAGATGCTGACGAAGGCGGCATTTGACGAAGTCGAGCTGAATCCGAAAATCCGCGAGGCCAACAAAAAGACGTTTGGCCGCGATATGACGGCTGCCGAGCTCGTGCGCCAGATTGTCGGCGATGTGCGCCGCGAGGGCGATGCCGCCGTCATCCGCTACACGAAGCTCATCGACAAGGTCGACTACAAGCCCGAGGATTTCCTCGTGACGGAGGAGGAGTACAAGGCCGCCGAAGAGGCCGCCGACCCCGCCGTCGTCGAATCGCTGCGCAAGGCCGCCGCAAATGTCCGCCGCTACCATCAGGAGCAGAAGCCGAATTCGTGGATGACGTACCGTGAGAAGGGCTCCATCCTCGGACAGGCCATCATCCCCTTGGACCGCGTCGGCATTTACGTGCCGGGCGGCACGGCTGCCTATCCTTCCTCGGTCATCATGAACGCCGTACCGGCTTCCGTCGCGGGCGTTGGCGAAATCATCATGATGGTTCCGCCGAAAAACGGCAAAATCAATCCGTACGTCCTCATCGCTGCGCGCGCTGCCGGCGTCAAGAAAATCTATAAAATCGGCGGTGCTCAGGCCATTGCTGCCATGGCGTTTGGCACGGAGACCATTCCGCGCGTCGATAAAATCACGGGCCCGGGCAACATCTTCGTCACGCTCGCAAAAAAAGAGGTCTACGGCCATGTCGATATCGATATGCTCGCCGGCCCGAGTGAAATCCTCATCGTCGCCGACAAGACGGCAGACCCGGTTTACACGGCTGCCGATATGCTGAGCCAGGCCGAGCATGACCCGCTGGCTTCGAGCATCGTCATCACGGACGACGCCGAGCTCGCCGAAAAAGTCGCGGCCGAAGCCGAAAAACAGCTGGCGAAACTCCCGCGCAAGGAAATCGCGCAGGCCTCGCTTGACCGCAACGGCCTGATTGTCGTCGCCGACGACATGATGCAGGCCATGCGCTTTGCCAATGTTTCGGCCCCGGAGCACATGGAGCTCCTGACGGCTCAGCCGTTCCAGCTGCTGCCGTACGTGCGCCATGCCGGCGCCGTCTTCCTCGGCGCTTATTCGCCGGAACCGCTCGGCGATTACTTCGCCGGCCCGAACCACGTGCTGCCGACGGGCGGCACGGCCCGCTACTACTCGGTCCTGAACGTCGAGACCTTCATGAAGCGCACGAGCATCATCTCCTACACGCAGCCGGCCCTCGCCGATGTCAGCGACGACATCATCCGCCTCGCCGAGACCGAAGGCCTGCAGGCCCATGCCAACGCCATTCGCATCCGCCGCTAAGCGATTTGAATCAATCTCGTTTAATATATAATAGGAAGGAAACTGCCTTATGCTGAGATATAGAAATGGCCTTGCCGATATGCCGTCCTATGACGTCGTCGAACGTCCGTGGGATATCAAAGTCAATGCAAACGAATGCAACCTGAGCCTGCCGCCGCTCGTCGAGGAGCGCGTGATGACGCGCCTTTCGCGCGTCGCGTTCAACCGCTATCCAAATGAACAGTACGACGACCTGCGCGACCAGATTGCCCGCAATTTCTCCGTGCAGCGCGAGAACATCCTCATCGGCAGCGGCTCCTCGGAAATCATCGAAAAGCTCTTTTACTGCTTTGGCGGTTCGCCGGAAGCCAAAATCGTCTATCCGTGGCCGTCTTTTTCGATGTACCCGATTTATTCGAAGGCCGCCGAGGCCACGGGCGTGCCGGTCGCACTGTCGGAAGAAGATTATTCCCTCGACCTCGATAAATTCATCAAGACCGCTGTCGACGAGAAGGCAAGACTCGCCGTTATCTGCAATCCGAACAACCCGACGGGCAATGCCTTCACGGTGGAGCAGATTGAATACATCGCGAAGAATCTCCCCGCTGACTGCGCGTTCCTCGTCGACGAAGCCTACATGGAATTCTACGGCAAGTCAGCCATGGGACTTTTAAAGAAATACCCGAATATGATTATCGCGCGCACGTTCTCGAAGGCTTACGGCCTCGCTTCGTGCCGTGTCGGCTACATGCTCGCCGATGAGAAAATTGCCACGATGATTGACAAATCCTACATGCCGTACCACATGAACGTCCTGTCGCTCGCGACGGCCGACATCTGCTACCAGATGCGTCAGGAATTCGTGCCGCACATCCAGATCATGATTTCGGAGCGCAAACGCATGCAGGAAGAGCTCAAGAAACTGCCGGGCGTTAAAGTCTATCCGTCCGAGACGAACTTTATCCTCGTCAAGTACGACAAGGCGAAAGAACTCAACGAGCTCTTTGAGTCGAAGGGCATCGGTATCCGCCACTTCGGCAGTGCGCCGGGCCTCAAGAACTGCCTGCGCATTTCCATGGGCCGCCGCGAGGAAAATGATACGTGGTACAGCTACTTCAAGGCATTTACTGAGGGGAGGGCATGAGCATGCGCACAGCGACTGTCGAACGCAAGACGGCGGAGACGAGCGTCAAGCTCATATTGAACCTCGACGGCAACGGCCACGGCGTCATCGATTCGGGTATCGGCTTTTTTGACCACATGCTGAACCTCATGACAGCACACGGCCTTCTCGATTTGACTTTGGCCTGCGACGGCGACATCGACGTCGACGGCCACCACAGCGTCGAAGACATCGGCATTACGCTCGGTCAGGCCTTCAAGCAGGCCATTGGCGACAAAAAGGGCATCCGCCGCTACGGCACATTCTACCTGCCGATGGACGAAGCATTGGCCTTTGTCTCGCTCGATATCAGCGGCCGTCCGTTCCTCGTCTACGACGGCGGCGAGATGGCCCCGATGATCGGCGGCTTTGACACGGAGCTCACGGAGGAATTCCTGCGCGCCTTCGCCGTCAACGCCGGCATCACGCTGCACGTCAAGGTACTTTACGGCAAGAACTCGCACCACAAGGTCGAGGCCATCTTCAAGGCCCTTGGCCACGCGCTGCGCATTGCCTGTGAAAAAGACCCGCGTGTCGACGGCATCCCGTCGACGAAGGGCTCTTTATAAGGGGGCATATTCATGATTGCAATCATTGATTACGGCGTCGGCAACCTCTTCAGTGTCGAGAAGGCCTTTGCAGCCCTCGGTGCCGATGCCCGCGTCACGAATGACGAAAACATCATCCGTCAGGCGGAAAAAATCGTGCTGCCGGGTGTCGGTGCCTTTGGCGACTGCATGAAGAATCTCGAGGAGAGCGGCCTGATTCCCGTGCTCAAGGAGTCGATTGCCGCCGGCAAACCGCTCTTAGGCATCTGCGTCGGTCTGCAGATTCTCTTTGACGGCAGCGAGGAGAGCCCCGGGGCCAAAGGCCTCGGCCTCATCCACGGCATGGTGAAGAAAATCAACGCGCCGGGCCTCAAGGTGCCGCACATGGGCTGGAATTCCATCAAGGTCCGCGAAAAGAGAGAGCCCATCGACCTCTTCAAGGGACTTTCCGAAAAGCCGTACGTCTATTTCGTGCACAGCTACCACGCCGTGCCGGACGACAAGAGCGTCATCACTTCGACAACGGAATACGGCGAGACGCTGACGGCGTCCGTGGCCCTCGGCAACATTCAGGCCACACAGTTCCATCCGGAAAAATCCGGCGACGTAGGCCTCGCTATTCTCAAAAACTTCATCGAGGGCTGAGGTCCTCGTTTCTGCAAGAAAAGATACAGGAGGAAATCCTATGCTTATATTCCCAGCCATTGACATCCGCGGCGGCAAATGCGTGCGCCTGTTGAAGGGCGATTTCGATAAAGAAACGGTCTTTTCCGATCAGCCCGAGGAAATGGCGAAAAAATGGCAGGCACAGGGCGCAGAATTCCTGCACCTCGTCGACCTTGACGGCGCGCTCAAAGGCAAGTCGCAGAACCTCGCGACCGTCGAGAAAATCCTCGCGGCCGTCGATATCCCCGTCGAACTCGGCGGCGGCATCCGCACGATGGAAAACATCGACGATGTGCTGAAACTCGGTGTACGCCGCGTAATCCTTGGCTCTGTTGCTGTAAGGAACCCCGAGCTTGTCAAAGAAGCCTGCGCAAAATACGGCGACCGCATCGTCGTCGGCATTGACGCGAAGGACGGCATCGTCGCCGTCGATGGCTGGGGCGTCTCGGGCGATGTCGAGGCCACGGTGCTCGCCAAAGAGATGAAAAAAGCCGGTGTCAAGACGATTATCTACACGGACATCTCGCGCGACGGCACGCTCGCCGGCGTCAACGTCGAGGCCACAGCCAAGCTCGCGCGCGAGAGCGGCGTCAATATTGTTGCCTCGGGCGGCGTCAAGTCCATCGACGACATCAAGGCCCTCAAGCCCTATGAAAAAGACGGCATCGAGGGCGTCATCGTCGGCAAATCCATCTACATGGGCACGCTCGACCTTGCCGAGGCCATTGCAATCGCCTCGAAGGAGGACTAAAATATATGTATACGAAACGTATTATCCCTTGTCTTGATGTCAAAGACGGGCGCGTCGTCAAGGGCACGAACTTCGTCGGCCTGCGCGATGCCGGCGACCCTGTTGAGCTCGCGGCCCGCTACGACGAAGAACGCGCTGACGAACTCGTGTTCCTCGATATCACCGCGTCGAGCGACAACCGCCAGACGATGGTCAAAGTCGCGCAGGACTGCGCCTCGAAGGTGTTCATCCCGTTCACCGTCGGCGGCGGCATCCGCACGGTCGAAGACATGCGCCGCATGCTCAAGGCCGGTGCCGACAAGACCTCGCTGAACACGGCTGCCGTCAAGAATCCGGAGCTTTTGAAAGAAGGCGCGGAAAAATTCGGCCGCCAGTGCATGGTGCTCGCCGTCGATGCGCGCCGCTGCGGCGAAGGACGCTGGGAAGTCTATGTCAACGGCGGCCGCACGCCGACTGGCCTTGACTGCCTCGAATGGGTTAAGAAGGCCGTAGGTCTAGGCGCGGGCGAGATTCTCTTAACGAGCATGGATGCCGACGGCACGAAGGACGGCTACGACATCGAGCTCACGCGCGCGGTCTCCGATGCCGTCAATGTGCCGGTCATCGCCTCGGGCGGCGCCGGCAAGCTCGAACACTTTTACGATGTCCTGACCCTCGGCCACGCCGATGCCGTACTCGCGGCGTCCGTCTTCCACTACGGCCAGTTCACCGTACGTCAGGTCAAGGAATACTTGAAATCCCGCGGAGTGGAGGTAAGATTCTGATGGAAAATCAAAATGTTGATATTTCAATGGTAAAATTTGACGAAAAAGGCCTCGTGCCGGCCGTCGTGCAGGAAGAAAACGGTCAGGTGCTCATGCTGGCCTATATGAACGAAGAATCCCTGAAAAAGACGCTCGAGACGGGCTACACGTGGTTCTTCAGCCGCAGCCGCCAGAAACTCTGGCAGAAGGGCGAAACGAGCGGCAACGTCCAGAAAGTCAAGGAAATCTCCTATGACTGCGACGGCGATACCCTGCTCGTCATCGTACACCAGACCGGCGTCGCCTGCCATACGGGCACGTACACCTGCTTCAGCGGCCGCAAACTCATGGGCGGCGAGGAGAAGGGCGTCGCCGTCATCCCCGAGGAGAAAAAGGCCAACCTCGCCACGGTCCTCTATGAGCTCTACAACGTCATTCAGGACCGCCGTGTCAATCCGGTCGAAGGCTCCTACACGAATTACCTGTTCGACAAAGGACAGGATAAAATTCTCAAGAAAGTCGGCGAGGAAGCCGTCGAGACCATCATCGCCTCGAAAAACAATGTCCGCAAAGAAATCCTCTACGAAATGGGCGACCTCTGGTACCACTGCCTCGTCCTGCTCGCCTACCACAACATCTCGCCGGAGGAACTCTTCGCCGAACTCATGGGCCGCCGCAAAGGGGCAAGCTACCATAAATTTACCGGCAAGACCGGGATTCGTCCGGACCTTTAATAATACGTGGAGTCTGAGTTCGTGAAGTTGAGGGGATGACGGCAAGGGGCGGGGGCATATGTTTCGGCTTCGGGGACTCCGCTGAATGAGGGACATGCCATGTTGTCCTTCTTTTGCCGGTTCGCCGCCTGCCGCGGCGTTCCGACATCGCGCAGCGAAGTATCTGACGTTTGTCCCTCAGCCCTGCGGGCCAAGCGCTGCGCCCCCTGCAGGCGAAACATATGCCCCCGCCCAGAGTTCGTACCAACCAGTTGTGCGAGTTCCATGCGTACTTAGCGTGTACAGCCAACAGGCTGCACACGCTCCAAGCTGCTCTTTGAAAGCAGGCACTAAGAAGTCAGGCTTTTGAGATCTGACTGGGGAAGGGGCCGCCTATTTCGCCTGCAGGAGCGCAGTGATCCCCGCAGGGTGGGCCTCAAGGAAAAATTGGCAGGGCTGCTAAATGTAAGAACGCCGCGGCAGGCGGCGAAAAAACATTGCCCCGCCAAAAACCATGAGGCCCATTTAACGGAGCGACGAAGCCGAAATAGGCGGCCCCTTCCCACGACAATCTGTTTCTCACCTGTCAGCACCAGAACAACGGAAATCAAAAAAGGAAGTTCTTACTTCACTGTAGGAACTTCCTTTTTTGCGCGCATTTTCAACACATTATTTTTTTATCTCTGCAGCCATCTTTTTCGCCTGCATTTCCTTCTGTGCCTGATCCGCCGCAAGTTCATTCCGCAGCCCTTCATAGAACTGCACGAGCCCGCTCGTGATGCTTTCGCGCACGTCCTTGTCGATTTTGCTCTTTTTCTTGAGCTCGCGCGTCGTCTCGATGATGTTGCCGATGGTCAGGATGTAGTTGTACTCATCCTCAAGCACGGACGCGGCATCGAGCGGGGGCAGGCAGTTGACTTCGTTTGTGAGCGCGTCGTATTCGCGGCTGAGTTCTTTGAGGTTCTTTTTCTGCGTCAGCGCGAGGTCGAGATTGTTTTCTGTTACGCGGGCGAGACCGGCGTTCATCTTGTCGCGCAGGGCGTGCATTTTCGCAATGCGCTTTTGCAGTCTCGAAAGGGCGAGGCCTGTCTGGCGCTGTTCTGGGGTCATCTGTTCTGTCATGGTAGTTCCTCCCGATATTCTTCGTTTATCTGTCCGTGCTCTTCTTCTTTTTTTCATCTCTTCGCTGCCTGTACTTTTTGGCGGCGCTTTTGTCAGTTCCTTCTATTTTACAGGAAAGTCCCGCAAATGTCCAAAGGAGAAGGGCGGCAGGCGTCAAAAATTTTTCTGCCGCGTGTGAGATTTCTCTCTTGACGCAGGCGCGCGCAGTTCATATAATAAAAGTGTAAAAAGTAAACAAAGCCTTGCAGGGCTGACGGATGAGTGGAACTGACCACGTGTCCTGCACGGTTATGATCAGCCGACCGTCTGGGCAGGGTATCTGTTCCGGAGGGTCTTTTTGCTACAAGCAGCCTTCCTAAATGGATACCCAATGCATTTCTGGAGGTAGATCACATGAGAAATCGCTGGCTTATCGCGCTGAGCGCCGTGGGCATCCACATCTCGATTGGCAGTGTCTATGCATGGAGCGTTTTGACGCGTCCCATCATGGCGGAAATGGGCTTTTCGCTCACGCAGACGACCTGGACGTTCTCGCTGGCCATCCTGTTCCTCGGTTTTTCGGCCGGTTTTCTCGGCAGCTTTGTCGAAAAAATCGGACCGAAGCGCAGCGGCCTGCTGGCCATGCTGTTCTTCGGCACGGGCATGCTCGGCACGGCCTACGCACTTTCCGTGCACAGCCTGATGCTCCTGTATCTCTTTTACGGCTGCATCGGCGGCATTGGCCTTGGCGTCGGCTACATCACGCCGGTCTCGACGCTCGTCAAGTATTTCCCGGACCACCGCGGCTTTGCGACGGGGCTCGCCATCATGGGCTTTGGCTTTGCCGCACTCATCGCGGGTCCTGTCATGCAGTATCTGACGGCGACGGTCGGCCTCGTCAATAACTTCCTGATTCTCGGCTGCGTCTACATGCTCATCATGGGCGCATCGTCGCTGTACCTCAAACCGCCGGTCCTCAAGGACGCCTCGGGCAAGGTCACGAAGGTCCTGCACGGCGCCACGGCCAATGAGGCCCTCAAGACGTGGCAGTTCGCTTCGCTCTGGTGGATTTTCTTCGTCAACATTACGTGCGGCATCGGCCTGCTCGCCGTCGCTTCGCCGATGGCACAGGAAGTCATCGGCATGGACGCTGCCGCAGCGGCCTCGATGGTCGGCATCATCGGCGTCTTCAATGGCGGCGGCCGCATCGTCTGGTCGACGATTTCGGATTATCTTGGCCGCGGCCGTGTCTACATGCTGTTCTTCCTGCTGGAAGTCCTCGCGTTCTGGCAGCTCGGCCAGACGAAAGAAGCGTTCCTGTTTGAAGCTCTCGTCCTCTTAATCATCAGCTGCTATGGCGGCGGCTTCTCGTGTATGCCGGCGTATCTTTCCGATATCTTCGGCACGCGTCAGCTTAGCGCCATCCACGGCCGCATCCTGACGGCCTGGGGGCTCGCCGGCGTCGCCGGCCCGTCGATTGTCTCGTACTTTCATGCACAGACCGGCGGCTACACGGCTTCGCTTTATTTCTTCGCCGCCTGCTTCGTGCTCAATTTCATCATTGCTGCCGTGCTCAAGCAGTACGGCCAGCGCAGAAAAGAGACGCGCACGGCACTCTGATTTCGACCTCACCTTTGAACTCCTGACTCCCTATGGTTGGCGCGTGGCGCTGGGCATAGCGTCACGTTAGGTTGGCGTCAGTCGGCGTTCAAATCAAATCCTGCTGGCATCTTTGGATGTCGGCAGGATTTTTGGCGTTTTGGGGCGAAATAATAAGGAGATACCTGAGTAGAGAAAGGATGTTTTACATGAAAACGATTGCCCTGATTGCCCATGATAAGAAAAAGAGCGAGATGCTCGAGTTCGTCGGCCATCACAAAGAACTCTTAACGAAGTTTCACCTCATTGCCACGCGTACGACGGGGACGCTCATCAACGAGACCTTCGGCCTGCATGTCGAGACAATGCTTTCCGGCCCGATGGGCGGCGACCAGCAGATCGGCGCGCGCGTTGCGACGGGCGATGTCGATTACGTCATCTTCCTGCGCGACCCGCTGACCTCGCAGCCGCATGAGCCGGACATCAACGCCCTGCTGCGCCTCTGCGATGTTCACGACGTGCCGCTCGCGACAAACCGCAAGAGCGCGCATATCGTCCTGAAGTACGCGGCTGCCAAAGAAGCCGAGGGTGCAGAAGCGCCAAAGTCCGCCAAAAAATAAGGGAGAAATGAGCGGATACGCGCAAAGACGCCTGCAGTAAGCCATCTGTTATGTACATATGTGTATACATGATGGATTTTTATTGACAACGATATATTAAAATTATATAATATAGCTCAAAGCAATGTTGCTTGGACGGTGCGAGTCATCAGCAGCATTGCTTTTGTTTTTTACAGGGTATTATATTTTATAAGCGAAAGGGTTTGATCGTATGGACGTATCGAAGCTATTAGCAGACGTCAACAATTTTGTCTGGGGGCCTGTGATGCTCGTGCTGCTTGTCGGCACCGGCATTTTCCTGACGGTAAGGCTGAAATTCCTGCCGTGGCGCAACCTCGGCTACGCGATTCACATGGTTTTTTCAAAGCGCGATAAACACGCGGGCGATATCTCGCCGTTCCAGTCGCTCATGACAGCCCTTTCGGCGACCATCGGCACGGGCAATATCGTCGGCGTCGCGACGGCCATGGTCCTTGGCGGCCCGGGCGCGCTCGTCTGGATGTGGATCAGCGCGGCTTTCGGCCTTTCGACGAAATACGGCGAATCGGTCCTTGCAGTCAAATACCGCGAGACGAACAGCGTCGGCGAGATGGCCGGCGGCCCGATGTACGCGATGAAAAACGGCATCAAGAATAAATACGTCGGCCGCACGCTCGCGTTCCTGTTTTCCGTCTTTGTCGTACTCGCGTCGTTCGGCATCGGCAACATGACGCAGGCCAATTCCATCGCTGCGGCGATTTCGAGCAGCTACGCTGTACCGACCTGGGTCATCGGCGCCATCATCGCCGCACTTTCCTTGAGTGTACTCGTGCGCGGCATCCGCAGCATCGGCTTTGTCTCGAGCATCATCGTGCCGACCATGGCCGCTTTCTACTTCCTTGTTTCCATCGTCGTCATCTGTGTGAACTTTGACGCTGTGCCGGCTGGCATCGCCGAGATGTTCCGCATGGCTTTTTCCGTTGATTCCGTCGCCGGCGGCATCGGCGGCTCGATTGTCGCTTCGATGCTGACGTCCATGCGCTGGGGCGTTGCCCGCGGCGTCTTCTCGAATGAGGCTGGCCTCGGCTCCGCGCCAATTGCCGCCGCTGCGGCCCGCACGGACCACGCTTCGCGTCAGGGCTACGTCAACATGACGGGCACGTTCTTCGACACGATGATCATCTGCATGCTCACGGGCCTCGTCATCGCCTCCTCGGGCGTGCTCGGCACGGTCGACCCAAGCACCGGCAAGCTCGTCTCGGGCGTTCAGCTCACGATTCTCGCGTTCTCGACGGTCTTTGGCTCCTATGCCAAACTCATCGTCTCCGTTTCCATCGCGCTTTTCGCCTTCTCGACCATCCTCGGCTGGGAGTACTACGGCGAAAAAGCCCTCGAATACCTCATCAAGAAACGCCCCGTCATCATGGGCTACCGCGTGCTCTTCTCGCTGATCACCTTCGTCGGCGCCACGACGACCCTCGAAGTCGTCTGGAACTTCTCCGACACGATGAACGGCCTCATGATCATCCCAAACCTCATCTGCCTGCTCTGGCTCAATAAAGACATCGCCAAAGAATGCTTCGACTACCAGGAACACGTCGTCGCCTTCGAGAAAAAAGGCGAAGCCATCGACTATCAGGGCGACATGGAGGCCGCCGAAGAAGATCTCGCCAGCACGAAGTCGTAAGATACCTATATGTATTTTAGTCCGTCACAGCTGTGGCGGGCTTTTTCATATAGATAAAAGCAGGAATTTTTAATATTATGGAGAATTTTGATTAATATGGGTAAATACTTAAAAAATTAGAAGAGGTGACTTCATCAATAAAATGGCAATGACAAAGGAAATTCAAGTTCTGAAATCGATATATCCACCGCAGGTCATGATGAAATCAGCTTACATGTTTTTAGACCGCGTCTATGTGCATATTACGGAAGATGAAAATACGTGGACCGTACATTTTGCGGCGAAAGGAGCGGAGCTGCCTGTAAATATCGGGGAAGAGTTTGAGAATGTCCTGATTGCTCAGGCTGTGCGCGGCATGGTGTATCAAAAGACGCATCATCTGCGCGAGATGCTGCTGGCGCGTGCGATGACCTCTTCTATTGTTGATACAGGGAATCCTTTAAAACAGATTAAGGCCGATCAGCAGACGGACGATGAGGAATTAGCGGATATTTTAGAGGACTGGTTTGAGAAACATGAATGACAGCAGGGATGTTAAGAAAAGCATAATGCGGGAATATCCGCAGCTGCTTTATCCGCGGTCTGTCATAGAACAGGCCGTGAGTGATTATGCTCATATATGCCGCATTGACCTGCAGACAGGGCCACAGGTGACCATTTGCCGGTTTTATGACAGCAGGGCACCGCTGCAGCTGACAGTACAGGAATTTTCGAATTATCTCATTGAACTCATCAATAAACGAGGAACTTCATGCTTGTCGTAGAATCACTGCTCATAACACTGCTGCTGATGACACTTATGGTCAGCAGCTATACAGATTGTCGGGAAAGCCTGATTCATAATGCCCTGCTTTGGCGGGCGGGGACTGTGGCTGCCGTGCTTGACGTATTTTATTATATGATTTTTGGGCAGCAGTATCTTGTTGATTTTTTGTTGAACAGCGGCCTGTTGATTTTGATTGGCCTGGCGCTTTATAGATTCCGGATATGGGCGGCCGGTGACAGCAAGCTTCTGTTCTTGGTGGCACTGGCCATACCGGGGAGAATATATGTCCTGCAAAATCAAGAAGGAGCAGGGATACTCATTATTTTTTTAGCGTTTATCACAGCATTTTGCTGGGTGGCAGCTCATGGACTTTATATTGGCATCCGGCAAAAAAATCTATTTGAACGTTCCAGGTCATCTAGGATGAATATTCATCCGGCCAGAATCTTTGCTTCGTATATCATGATGGTCGGTGTTATTCAGATATTTGACTGCTTATTGCGCCGTATCATGTCCATCGCCATTTTTCAGGGGAGTATGGTGATGCAGGCGTGCTATTGTCTGCTGGTGCTCTTCATGCTGTACGTCAGGCGGAAAATGAATATGCAGAAGATTATCCTGACAGCGGGACTTTCCTGGCTGGCCGTGCTGGTACTGGTGACCGTAGGGGTGTATCATCTGCAGTATACCGTCAGTTTGTCAATCCTGGCTTGGGCGGCCTGCTTGATTGGTCTGCGCATGGTGGTAGAAAAATACAGTTATCAGCTTATCCCCACGGCTGAGGTCAAAGCCGGTCAGATTCTTACCGCAGCAACCGTGCTGAAGTTTACGCGTTCGCGGGTCAAGGGCCTGCCAGTTTGCGCCACAGAAGATTTGGAGGCACGGCTCACGGCGGATGAAGCAGCAAGCGTGCATCGCTGGGAGAAGTCAAAATATGGCGAGCCGACAGTTGTGATTGTCAGAAAAATTCCTTTTGCTGTTTTTATTATGACAGGTACGGTGTTATTCCTGATTTACGAGGCAATGGGGTGGTGAAGGAATGAATCTGTTCTTAAGAGATTATCATGGGGGACCGCGTTTAGTGCGTGTAAAACTTGTGGGCCAGTCCCTGCAGCTCGGTGAAGACGGTTACTCTGTGCCGTTAACTCAAATCAGCGGTGCAAAGTATTTAAGTGACGGCGATATTCTGACGATTGCAGGAGACGGTGTGGCGTTTCGGCTTTATGCCAATCAGGAGCATGATGCCACCATCTTCATGACGGGACATTGTAATTCCAACTGCATCATGTGCCCCACCTCGGATGGGGAGCGTCAGACGAGCTATGGACTGCCCGATGAGGAACTGCTGGCATATGTGGATATACTGCCTGCCGATATCACGCATATCGTGGTGACAGGGGGCGAGCCAACACTGCGGCCTGCCCTATTCCTGCAGGTGATGGCAAAAATTGCAGTGCGCTTTCCAAATACCGAAGTCCTGCTGCTCACCAATGGCCGTTCTTTATCGGTAACATCATTTTTTACTAAGTTTTGCCAGCAATGCCCGTCCCATTTATGTGTGGCAATACCGCTGCATGGGGATACGGCCGCACTGCACGACTCCATAACACGTGCACCGGGGAGCTTCCTGCAGACAGACCGGGCCTTGAAAAATCTATTGCAGGCGGGAATTTCTGTGGAAATCCGCGTGGTCATCACTAAGCTGAATTATCTGCATTTAGGGCAGATCGCTGACAGAATCATTGAGGAATATCCAACTGTCCGTACGGTGAATTTTATCGGGCTGGAGACGCGCGGCAATTGTGCGAAGAACTTTGCGCAGGTGTACATCGGCCATCGTGAAGCATTTATGGCCATGAAACCAGCGGTGAATAAACTGATAGCGGCGGGGATAAACGTTTCAATCTATAATTTTCCGCTTTGCAGCGTGGATTCTGGTTATTGGGAAATCTGCCGCAGGAGCATCAGCCCTGAAAAAATCCGTTATCCAAAGGCCTGTACGGCATGTCAGGTCAAAAAGCTTTGCGGCGGCTTCTTCAATACAACGCTTTCCATGGCAAAAACAAAGGTACATCCGCTGCAGAAAGAGAAGGGCAGCCTATCATGATCAATCATTTCAATTTCCGGCACGAAAAGGATGGGACGTTCCTAATCACGAATGACTATGGATGTTATGACTTTCTGACAAAAGAAGAGTTCTGTTCTTTTGTGCAGGATAACGTAGCACGGGATACACCGCTGCATAAAAGACTTCACCAAAAATTATTTCTCGTTGACACCATGGACGTATATGCTTCTGAAACAGCCAGCAGGCTGCGCGGCATGAAAAATTACCTGTTTCAGGGAACTGACCTGCATATTTTTGTCGTGACAAATCAATGCAATCTTCAATGCATCTATTGTCAGGCACAGGACCATAGGGCAAAGGCACGAGGCATGATGGAGATCGAGACCGGCAGAAAAGCTATTGACATCGCGCTGCAGTCTCCCAATCATCATTTGACCTTTGAATTCCAAGGCGGCGAACCACTGCTGAATTTCCCAGTCATCCAGCAAATGATTGCGTACGCTGAACAGAAAAAGGGAAAAAAGCAAATTGACTATACGATTGTCTCAAATTTCTCTTTGCTTACCGAAGAGATGGCGGACTATCTGCTGGCTCATCACGTTGCGATCTGTACTTCTTTGGATGGTCCGGAAGAAGTGCATACGAAAAACAGGATTTCATTGAATGGCAAGAGCAGCTATCAGGCCATGCTGCGTGGACGAAATATCCTAAAAAAGCGCGGCTGCAGCCCCAGTGCCATCCAGACAACGACAAGGTATTCTTTGGGCAGGGCCAAAGAAATCGTGCAGGAATATTTAAAAGAAGGGCAGCACAGTATTTTTTTAAGGCCGCTGACGCCTTTAGGGTTTGCAAAATCAGACTGGCAGAAGATTGGCTATACTGCAGAAGAATTCCTGCAGTTTTATCGAGAGGCCTTGAGAGAAATCATCCAGCTGAATCTGAAGGGGATTCCTTTTGTGGAACAGCATGCCCGCTTTTTTCTGAAAAAGATGCTGACGGGAACGGCCGATAACTACATGGAGCTGCGTTCTCCCTGCGGTGCTGCTTTTGGCCAGCTGGCCTATTATTACGATGGCAGCATCTACACCTGTGATGAAGCGCGCATGGTCGCAGAAGCTGGCAATCCGGCCTTTCGTCTCGGCGATGTCTTTACGAGCAGTTACCGCAGCCTGCTGTCATCGCGTGTCTGCAAAGCCACGGCAGAGGCTTCCGTGCTTGAGACGCTGCCTGGCTGCTGCGACTGCGTATATCAGCCTTACTGCGGTGTCTGTCCCGTTGTCCAGTATGCCCTGCATGGAAATATCTTCGCGCAGGAGCCCAATGGCTATCGCTGCAGGATTTATAAGGGAATATTGGACTGTCTGTTTGCTGTTTTAAGACATGGAACAGATGCAGAGCAGCAGGTCTTGAAGTCGTGGGTGGAGGAAGAACATGAAAATCATCAAGAATAAGCAATTTCAAGAAATTAAAGAAGACCCTCATAATCATTGGCTGAAGCGGGTTGGCCTTGCTGGTGCAGCTTTGCTGGTCTTTGGCCTTGTATTTTCCTTTTTATATTCTATGGCATCGCCTATGCATTTTTCCCAGAAGGAGATCCAGCAGAGCTATGCTGTGGTGGAAAGTGAAGGCGGTACGTACTTTGGACCGCTGCTCAATATGTGCTATGAAGGTACGGGGGAGTTCCGCCATTTGGACGGCGGCGTTTACGAAGGCGAATTCTCTAAATCAAAACGAAGCGGGACAGGTACGTTCCACTTTGCCAATGGTGATACCTACAGCGGCACATGGGCCGATGACCAGATGGTCGAGGGGACGTATACGTTTGCCGATGGCCGCACGTATCAGGGCAAATTCTCGGACGGCAAGTTCTCATCCGGCACATTTACCTTAGGCAGGAGTGCAGAGGCCCGCGGCTACAGCGACTTTACTGCAGATATTGACAATGGTCAGGTCACTTCGCTTTCGTTCCAGCAGAAAGACGGCCTTCATTATAATGGCGAGGTCAATGGTTATGCTGAAATCACTTATGCGGACGGCAACAAGTATGCCGGTGATGTAAAAAATGGCGTCAGCGATGGCAAGGGAACGTTCCGCTGGATGTCCGGAGGTTCACAGGCCGCGTCTTACGTCGGCGACTGGTCGCAGGGCGTCATGAGCGGCAGTGGGACTTACTATTACACGGCAGGAGATTATCCTCATGTTACGGGCTCATTCGTCAATGGCAAACTGAATGGCAGTGCCCAGTATTATAAAGAAGCAGGAAAATCTTTTAAGACGTCATGGGAGAATGGTGTTTGCAAGAATAACAACGTACATTGATATGCTGCATTGATGTACTGCGTTTTTGCTGGAGGAAATGTCTATGGATCACTTTGAATTTCCACATGTCCAAAAATCAATTGAGGATTTCTTATACGACGAAGAGGGAAATATCCCGATGAATAAGGTACTGACTATCGGTTCGGTGGTCATGATTCTGGGACTTTTCCTGGGAGATGATACCTATGCCGGCCATAGGTCGCACTCGTCGCACAGTTCGCATGAATCTGGTGTGACAGGAAGATATGGCCCGAATAATTATGTGAATGATACTGCTGGCGGCGGTGGCAGCGGCACGGGCGGCGGTGCTTCAAAAGCTGCGGCGGCAAAACATGCCTCGCACAGCAATGTGGCGCCGGATGCTTCGACGATGCAGAACATGAGATCTTTGAGCAGTGCAGACCATGTGAATTTGGATACAGCCGAGCAGACCGTGACTGCACCGGAGACTGCGCCAGCGACGACGGGCGGACAGGAAATGGAAAAATAATACAGCAGATAGCAGAAATGGGGAGGAATCAGTATGAATCTGCAATCCATCAAATTATTGAATATCTTGTCAGCCTGTCAGCCGGAAAATGAATCCTTAGCCAAAATCAGCAGCATCAATGCCATCAAATCCATGGAGGCGTATCAGGAACTGGCACGGCGCAAGGCTTTCCGTGATGAGTTCAAGGAGTTCCTGACCGAAGAGAAACTGCAGTCGCTTACCGGCAGTCAGCTCAAGCAGCTGCAGGAGGCTCTGCCAGCCATCCCTGACTGCCTCGATAATATCATTTATTCCCTGAAGAATGGTGACGGACCAAAGCTGACCGCGGCAGACCGGCCGGATTTCATGAGCAGGGCATCTGTAGAGGGCCTAAGTGAACGCTTGGAAGACAGCACGGGGAAAAATTATACCAATATCCGGCCGGAAGAGTTCATGACGATTTTCGCCGACAGTACGGTCAAGAGCATCAGAGATATCTTCGTCCAGCTGCCTGCGCACTGCAAAGACTACGAGGCAGTTCTGCATGATTTGTTCGGCAACCAGAAATACTGTATCAGCGAAAAAGAAATCAAAGACCTCGATGCAGAATTTGCCGGCATGGTTGACCAAAAGGAACGGCTTATTGGTACGGGCAAAGTACTGCGTTTTAAGCATCGTCTCGTCAAAGGCATCATCGGGCTGTTCTTTATCCTGCTGCCCGGCCTTATCAATGATTTCGTCGGCTGTTTTGACAGCACTATGTCGAATGCAGCCTTTGTGCTCATGATTATCGCAGCCATTGTCTACTGGAAGAAGGGGTGAGTTTCATGGCGAGAACGACAAAAGAAGAGACAAAAGCAGAATATCTTCACTCACTTCAGCAGGATGTAGAGGATATGCAGAGACTTCGGGAGCAGGGCGTCCAGCGGATTTTTCGGAATGGCGCAAAGCTTCTGCTGGTCACGGCAGTCGTCATTGGCATTGGTGCGGCGGGCACTGTTCTGCAGGAAAGAAATGCCGTGGCTGCTTTCCAAAGCACGGGCATTCTCTCCTATGAATTTCTCTATGCCGGTCATGTTTTTGACGATTGGAATGCTGCAGGCACGGGTAATGATGTCAATGCCCTGCTGACCGGAGGCAAGGTGCTGATTCGCGATGGCGTTTATGTCACGGGTGTGCCGGCAGACGATACGGCAGGAAAATTTCAGATCATACCAAATGCTTCCTATTTAAATAAGATGGGCAGCCAAATCATCTACCGTGATGACCAAGACCGTCATATTTATGCGTATGACCTCGATACCAAGCAGAAAAGCATCATTTACACAGGCAACAGCGGGGAAGTCTTCTGCACCAAGGATAGCATTTATTTCGTGGATTATGATGAGGGCGCTGCTCTTATGAAAATCGACCCGCAGAAGCCAACAGACAAAACGGCTGTCGTGAAATCTCCCGTAAAATCATTTGCTGTCTGCGGCGATACGGTAATTTTCCTCGATGAAGGTTCTGTCTTGAAGAAGCAGGCTGTCGGCGGCAAGAGCACGGATGTACTTATGAAGCATGTGGAACGTTTTTTCCTGAATGGTCATATTCTGGCAGAGACGAAAAACACCATTGTCGAATTTAAGCCAGATGGCAGAGACAGCAAAAAACTGCTGCAGGATGCTGACCCCGAAGCCAGCCTGGTAGGAATTTCCGGGCAGAAGCTGTTTCTGCAGAGCAATGGAGAACTTGCCTCATGGACTAAAGGCGCAAAAACATCCCTGCGGTCAGCTGCAAATGGTCTATATGGCTCCATCGTAGAGGACAAGGACAATCAGGCGTACTATGGCATTGAATATCAGCAAGACAACAGCAGCCATATATCCCTGAAACTCGTAAAACTTGAGGAGGGAGAATAATGGCCGGGCAGACGTCAAATAAAACGCAGATTAATCCGTTAAGCAATGTCACGCAAATAAATACGAGCGTGAATGCAATGGATATGGGACAAAGATCACAATTGATTCAGCGGTTGATGATAATTATCCACCAATTTGCACAACGCAAATTGACATATGATATTGCTTCAGCCACAGTTATTAATACTTCACTACGAAGTGACACACGGAATGCGACATCCATCAATCAGGCTCTGTTCCATTATGGTGCGGATATTCCACTCGGGACTGTGCTATTGGATAAATATAAAGTAGAACAGATATTATCCACTGGTACAGGTGAGGCCATTTTATATCTTTGCTCCTATCAGGGGAGAAAGTATGTCGCCAAGGTCTACCAGCGTGCTTCGGCAATTAAGCCGGGAGTCATGGACGCTTTGAAAAAACTGGATTCCCCGTATGTGGCAAAACTCTATGATTCCGGAACCTGGCTGGGGATGCCATTCGAGATTATCCCGTATTACCAGAACGGCAGCCTGCAGGGAAGAACTTACTCCTTTGACGAGCTGCGCAATTCTCTTATCCCGAATCTCAATGAAGCACTGCATGTGCTGCATCAAGCCGGCATTATCCATAAAGACCTCAAGCCCTCGAATATCATGCTCTGCGATGATCAGAAGAGTGTGGCTATCATCGACTTTGGCATCAGTTCGATTCGCAGCGACGGACGTACCGTCGTACAAACGAAAACGGGGATGACGCCGGATTACTCGGCTCCGGAGACATTCCGAAATTTATTTCTTAGCGAATCAGATTATTACTCTCTCGGTATCACCATCTATGAATTGTTCTGCGGCCATACACCGTATCAGGGACTTGATGCAAATACTTTGGCGCAGTATGTTGCCATACAGAGGATTCCTTTTGACGATGATTTCCCGAAGCAGCTGAAAGAGCTGATTCTGGGATTAACATATGTGGATATCACGAATCGCAAGGATCCGGCGAATCCTAACAGGCGCTGGACCTATGAGGAAGTTGCGCGCTGGTGCAGGGGAGAAAACGTACCGGTACCGGGCATGGCAGCGTCGTCGCCAAGCGAGGCCAATAAAGCTTCTGCAGAAACGAGAATTGACTCGCTGGAACCGTTTATGCAAATTCCGCCCATTACCTTTATGTACCATAAGTACCGTGACTTAAAAAGTCTGGTCGAAGCACTGGCCAACGATTGGCAGAACGGCAGGAAGCGGCTTTACCGCTCTACCTTGTCGGAATACTTCAGAAAATTCAATGGCGACTTAGCCAATATCTGCATCGATGCGGAGGAAACGGTTCGTCTTCATCCGGAGCGTGAGGATGAAGAATACTTCCGCACGCTTTACCGTCTGTATCCTTCCTTGAAAGGCTTTTACTGGCTGAACCAAAGCTATGCAGATATGCAGGCCTTTGGCAAAGCATTACTGAAGAGTCTGCAGGATGACGATAAAAATCTTTTGGATGTTTTCGGGAATATCACGTCAAGGCAGCTGCTTTCAAGCCGCGAAAGTGTCGTCAACCGCAAAAATCTACAGCGCGTGCGTCAAATCAATGCCATTGAAACGCGCTATATCGATGCAAAAAAACGGCATGATGCACGAATCGCCAAGGCCCAGCTCTATATCATCGGATATTACTACAGTAAAACACACGATTTGATTACACCGTACGGCCGCTTTGCTGATATTGCCTCATTGACGGATTTCCTGCAGGAAAAGCTCAATTCCGACGGCGATATCGATTCGTGTGCAGCTGCCCTGATGGAGCATGTTGGCAATGCTGACGAAGACTCCTATGAAAATGAACAGCCGACAGCTCAATTTTACGCTTGGCTGACCGTGCAGGGAAAAGGAGCGGCCATTGCAGGGAATGCCCATTGAAAATTGAAAGTTTTGCTAAGGGGGCAATTGAGTCATGAGCGGACCTAAGGTCAGTGTCTATACATTAACAGCAGAAGAAATTGCTGCGATTCAGCAGGAACTTTTGCATCAGCAGCAAATTGCCCTGCGGCGTGCACAGCTGCTGCAGCAGGCTGAGAAATATCAGCAAAAAATTCATGAACAGGAAAACAGTCTGCAGGAACTCGAAGCTTCTATGCCTGCAAATGGTGGGCAATGGGTCAAGGCAGATACACTGCAGAGCAGGATAAAGCAGATGTGGGCGACGCTTTCGTCTTTGCAGCGAAACTTGACTGCGATGAAGGGGCTTGCCTATAGTGATGAACAAAACGATGAAATAGAGCAGCAGTTAGCAGAGATTGACGCGAAGCTGCGGGAAAATAATCGGGAAATCCATGCGGGCTATGGCGAATCCGCCGATTTGCGGGCAAGACTGGCCAAGATGCTGGACAGCGAAATATTTGGCCTCTTCACGGCAGAGTGTGCCCCAAAGGCAGCAAATGATGCCGGTAATACGGCTAAGCATCAGGCCCAGCAGACTGTTCGTCCTTTTGTCAAAGACAGCATCGAGAAACTTCTTGACCTTAAGGACAATCCCTATCTGCCAATCCTTTACAAGCAGGAAGTGGCTAAGGCGGTTGCACGCATGAAGCTGGCCAATGAGCAGCATCGCCTTGATGCGTTCTGTGAGATTGAACTGCCGGAGATGCTGGCAGAGTGTCAGGATTTTTTGGACTTATGGCAGGAGATTGGCCAGGAGTATCAGGACCTGCTGCTGCAATATGAAACACTGTGTGACTTGAACGGAACAGAGAAACGTGCTGCCGTTCCTTTTGACCATGCGGCCATCGCCGTGCTCAAAAAGCAGATTCAGCAGGAAAAGAGCAAGGCCGAGGCGCAGGCACAAAAGACCTACATCCAGCAGGCCCTGAACGAAGTCATGGAAGATATGGGCTACGATGTTTTAGGGCAGCGTGAGGTACAAAAACGCAATGGTACGCATTTCCGCAATGAGCTTTATCAGTATGGCGGGGATACGGCTATCGATGTTACCTATGCGGACAATGGCCAGATATCTTTAGAGCTCGGCAAGCTCGACAAGACGGACCGACTGCCGACGCCGGCGGAGTGCAGTCAGCTTGAGAATCAGATGCTTACATTCTGTGACCGGTTCAAGGAAATAGAGGCCCGTCTGTCGGATAAAGGCGTCATTGTAGGCAATCGGATTGCCCTGACGCCGGCTTCTGCTGACTATGCGCAGGTCATCAATGTCGAAGACTACGAGCTCAAGAAAACGCGGAAGAACGGACAAAAAATAAAAGTCACAAAGCCTAAGGCCATGGCTTCCGAATAAATACGAGATAAAGCAAAAGAAATGCAGGTGAATCATCCATGCGGCTGAAATTATGTCCGGCATGCGGCGAAAAAAACAGTCCCAGCTCTGTAGAATGTGTTTCCTGCGGGTATGACCTCACGGGCGTGCCCGCCGTGGACCCCGAAGAAGTGACAAAAGAGGTAAAAGAGACAACAGAGGAAGAAGTGCCTCAAACGCTGACAAGTGAACAAAGCAGCATCAATCAAGCAGCCTCAGTGACAGAACGCAGAGGTCTCGTGCGCATCTGCCCTGTCTGCGGCGCTGTCAATCCACCGCAGGCCCGCAAATGTCAAACATGTCATGAAGACATAGCGGATGTCCTGCCTGCGCCCATGCCCCAGGAAAAAACGAAGCAAAAGCATTACAGTCTTGAACAGATTGGCACGCATTATATCTATGCCATTCCCTGCGGCACTATCATCATCGGACGGGAACATGAGATGAAAGAAGCGCTGATGAATAAACCATATGTCAGCCGTATCCATGCGAAACTCACGGCTGCCGAAGGAAAGCTTTACATTGAGAATCTCAGTACGACGAATTATACGTATGTCAACAACGAGCGCATTCCGGAAGGACGTGTAGAACTGCATCCGGGCGATGAAATCGGCTTGGGCGGCATGGCCATGAACGGGGACCGGCAGGAACAGGCCGCTTATTTTGTTGTGGGGATGATGGCATGAATGTCGCGCGTGTTCTTTATCCGGTGCAGGTGCTCGGCCCGGGGAAAAGACTTGGCATCTGGCTGGCTGGCTGTCCAAGGCGCTGTCGCGGCTGCAGCAATTCGGAGCTCTGGGAGAAACAGGAGCAATATGAGATTCCGCTGGATGGCTTGATGAAACTTCTGCAGCCAATCCTGCAAAGGGCCGACATGGACGGCATTATCATCACGGGCGGAGATCCCTTTTTTCAGGCAGAAGAGCTGTTCTTGTTATTGAAGGCCCTGCAGTCGTATACCGAGGATATTTTTGTCTACACAGGCTATCAGATGCAGGAGATAAGCAAGGGAACGCCTGCGATGCGGGACTGTCTAAAGTATATCGGCGTCCTGATTGACGGTCCTTATGTGGCAGAGGAGAATAATGGCTGTCATCTGCGCGGCTCGGCAAATCAAAAAATCTATTATTTGAAGCCAAAACTGCAGGCCCGCTATGAGGCATATATGGCAGCCGGTCCCAATAGAATTCAGAATTTTGCTGTTGCGGATGGTATTGTATCCGTGGGCATTCACACAAGAAATTTTCAGAAAGAACTGGCAGAAGCAGCGAGAAAGCGAGGCGTGATCATAGGTGAGTGAGACAAAGGATTTTATCCCTAAATGGCATCGGGAGCTTGACTTGTTTTCCAAAATAAAGCCCGTATTAATTCTCGACGGGAATGTTCTTGATGTCTATCAATATCCGGTGGAAGGGAGTACACCGAAAGGCTCGATTGTCCGCTTGACCGACTATCTGCATTATTTTTTCCGTGATGCAGGGTATCAGGACATTATATTTTATGACAGTCTGCAGGGTTTTTATAACAGCTGTGAAGCAGACATGGTGCAGAAATTTGCCCAGCTCGTAGGACAAAGAGCCTATGGCAGCTCTATTCAGGCAGCTTTTCGCGGGGATAAAGAAGGCGGAGCTGCTTCGCTCGTGCAAAAGGCATTGACGCAGAATAAAGAAGCCGTCGTCATTGTCATGAATATGGCCTCGCGGTATATATCATCTCCGGACCAGCTCAATCAGGATGAGGTGGATGCCTTTACCGGTCTGGTTAAGGCGTCTCTTACGGCCAAAGATGTGCTGGATCAAGAAACGCATGTCATGCGCAAGAATCTGCTCATCATCATCGCGAATAAATTGAACGATTTGCCTGCTTGGTTCTATCTGCAGAATCCGAATGTCAAGAATATAGCGATTGGCGCACCGGCGAAGGAAGAACGGGAAAGCCTGGTCATGGGCGGGAATTTCTCTTCTTTCTTTGCCCGTGATATCTATCAGGCAGACATCAGGGAGTATGAGACAGCGCCGGAAGAACTGAAGAAGATTCAGGAAAAGTTTGTGGCTCTAACAGATGGCATGAGCTTTACCGAGCTCAATGGTCTGCGCAAGCTCTGTAAGAAGGAAAAACTGCATATCCGGGAAATGTGCAGGGTTATCGACCTTTTCAAGTACGGTATCCGTGAAAATCCCTGGCAGGAACTTGACCTTGAAGAAATCAAGCATGCGAAAGAACGGTTTGAAGAGCGTGTGAAAGGACAGCCGTATGCCCAGACAAAAACGCTCGATATCATCAAACGGGCCATAACGGGCCTGTCAGGACTGCAGGGGTCATCGCACGGGCGGCCCAAAGGCGTGCTTTTCTTTGCCGGCCCTACGGGAACGGGCAAGACAGAAACAGCCAAGACGCTGGCAGAAATTCTGTTTGGCAGCGAAGACGCCTGTATCCGCTTCGATATGAGTGAATACAGCCAAAGCCACAGTGACCAGAAACTGCTGGGTGCTCCTCCGGGCTATGTTGGCTACGAAGCGGGCGGGCAGCTGACCAATGCCGTCAGGGAACGGCCGTTTTCTATCCTGTTGTTTGATGAGATTGAAAAGGCCCATCCGACCATCATGGATAAGTTCCTGCAGATCCTTGAAGACGGCCGCATGACCGATGGACAGGGCCAGACGGTTTATTTTTCTGAATGCATCATCATCTTCACCAGCAATCTGGGCATCTATACGCGCGACGCGATGGGGCAGCGTCATCCGAATGTTACAAGTGATATGCCATACCCCGAAGTCTCAAAACGTGTGCGCGGTGCCATCGAGGATTATTTCAAACTGGAACTCGGCCGTCCGGAAATTCTGAATCGCATCGGCGAGAATATCGTCGTGTTTGACTTCATCCGTCCAGATGTGGCGAAATTAATCCTCGATGCCCAGATTCAGAAAATCGTGAAGACGATGCATACCGAAAAACAGATAGAATTGACTATTGCGGAGGCCGCGCATGAAGAACTGTTAAAGGCCGCACTGGGAAATCTGAATAATGGCGGCCGCGGTATCGGCAATATTGTCGAGAGCCATTTGATTAATCCGCTGGCCCGTTTCCTGTTTGACAACGACGCCTACGAGAATGTATCTGTATCCATCGAAGGCATTGATACAGCGACCGCGCCGGTATCCCTGAAGGGGAGCATCAAGAGCATAAAAAAGGAGGCTGACCGCTGATGAAGGTATATTGGCATACAATCAAAGGCACAGGGAAAGGCGCGAATGAAGACCGCGTGCTCATTGGCCAGTCTGTAAAGAAAGATGGCAGCGGACAGGCAGAGCTTACAAGGGGCTTTGTGGCTGTGGCCGATGGTGTCGGCGGCAATCAAGGCGGTGCCGAAGCATCTGACTTTGTCTGCCAGGTACTTGCGCAGGAGAAAAATCCCGACCGCGAGTTTTTTCAGCATGTCAATCATCTGCTGATTGAAAAAGGTGCGGTGAATCCCGTCTACCGCAGTATGGCAACGACGTTTTCGGGAATTTTCCTGCTGCCGGAAAAGGAAGATACCATCCTGTTCCATGTTGGCAATACACGGGTCTATGCCATTCAGGCCGGCAAATACCTGCGTCAAATTACCGAGGATGACACCGTGGTCCAACGGCTCGTAAAAACGGGAAAACTCACGGAAGAGGAAGCCGAAAACTATGCCGCGCGCAATGAAATCACGGCCTGCCTCGGCGGAGGCAAAGAGAGTCTTTTAAGTCTCGACGAAGTTCATTTTCGCCAGAATGGACCAGCGCAGTTTCTGCTGACCAGTGACGGGGTCCATGAATATCTAAGCACAGATGAAATGGAAGATATTTTAGCACAGGCCAAGGGCGACTGGCAAAAAGCCGTGCTGTCACTGACGGAATATGCCCTGGCCAATGGCTCCAACGATGACTGCACGGTCATACTTGCCGATAAGACCATATGATTTGTTTGATAACTCGAGAATTCGAGGATTCGAGGATTTGCTAGTTCGATAGGAGGAATATATCATGGGATGGAGATTTCGCAGAAGTGTCAAGATTGCACCGGGCATCCGGATTAACTTCAATCGCAAAAGCACCAGCCTGAGCATTGGCGGCAAAGGGATTCACAAGACATTCAGTTCCACAGGCCGCACGACGACTTCGGTCGGCATTCCGGGAACAGGACTGTACTATACATCTACTTCAAGCAGCGGTTCCCGTTCGCGCAGAACTTCATCCGCTTATACCAATACGGCATCTGCTTCGGCTTATACGGCTGCGCCGACTGCACCAGCAGCACCTGTTATTGATGTCGCAGCCATACGCGATAGTATCGAGAGCATATACCGGACGGCGGATGCACCGATTAATTGGAAGAAAATGCTGCTTTCAGAAGACCCGCAGGATCAATACTTTCACGAACGCGCAGAAAGAGTACTGGAAGGCGACATTGATACGTATTTTGAGGTCATCAATGATGTCAATCCGCTCAATGATTTGATACAGTATGGAAGCAACTTTGAATGCGGTACGGATGATCCGCGCATGCTTGCCATTCATTTTGCGGTGAACAGCGGAACCGTGCTGGGGGAAGCGCGGCGTCTGCCCAAGAATCAGTATAACGACTTACTGCAGGACTACGTATGCGGCTGCGCCATCCGCATTGCCAGAGACATGTTTGCGCTGCTGCCCGTAAGGCATATTGTCATTGATGCGTATGACAATGGCACGGATATTCTTTCCGTGGATTTCAAGCGCAAACCATTTGAAGCGTTGGATTTTGCCACGCTCGATGCCTCGGATACGGTAGAATCTTTCGAGCATCGCATGGACTTTACGCTGGCAGATGGCTTCAAAAAAATCGTTCCTTTAGACAATTTATGACCATCTTAAAATCGACTGTTTATAAATTGTTAAATTTGCGGATAAAACGCGAACAACTAATTGAACGGCAGTGCCCTTCTATGTTACAATAGAGGGGCATTTATTATGTAGGGGTAGCAGGGGAAAATTTTGTGTATTGGAGGGTGAAATTTGGCAAAGGAACTTTTACGTTTGGAGCATATGGATAAATTTTACGGCACGAGGCAGATTCTGGAGGATTTGAACCTCGTGATTCATGAGAACGAATTCCTGACGCTTTTGGGGCCGTCGGGCTGCGGCAAGACGACGACGCTGCGGCTGATTGGGGGCTTTGAGACGCCGGACCGCGGGCGGATTCTGTTTGATGGCAGAGACATCACGAAGCTGCCGCCGGAGAAGCGTCAGGTCAATACGGTGTTTCAGAAGTATTCGCTGTTCTCGAATATGGATGTCGCGGAGAATATCGCGTTCGGGCTGCGCATCAAGGGGAAGCCAGCCAGCTACATCAAGGATAAAATCAAATACGCCCTGAAGCTCGTGAATCTCGACGGCTATGAGCATGCCGACGTCACGGCGCTTTCGGGCGGCCAGCAGCAGCGCATCGCGATTGCGCGCGCCGTCGTCAATGAGCCAAAGGTCCTTTTGCTCGATGAGCCTTTGTCGGCCCTCGACCTCAAACTCCGCCAGAGCATGCAGCGCGAGCTTGTCAAAATCAAGCGCGAGCTCGGCATCACGTTTGTCTTTGTCACGCACGACCAGGAAGAGGCCCTGTCGATGTCCGACACGGTCGTCGTCATGAATCAGGGCTGGATTCAGCAGATTGGCACGCCGGAGAGCGTGTACAACGAGCCCGAGAATGCCTTTGTCGCGGATTTCATCGGCGACAGCAACATCATCGACGGCATCATGGTCCGCGATAAGCTCGTGCACCTTCTCGGCAAGGATATTCCGTGCATCAACACGGGCTTTGGTGAAAACGTGCCCGTCGACGTGCAGATCCGCCCCGAGGACATTCAGATCTGCGCGCCCGAGGACGGCCAGTTTAGAGGCGTCATCCGTTCCGTCGTCTTTAAGGGCACGGTTTATGACATTACGATTGAGGCCGGCGGCTTTTCGTGGCTCGTGCAGACGATTACGGGGCATGAGCAGGGCAGGGAAGTCGGCCTGAAGCTTGCCGCGTCGAATATCCAGATCATGGCAAAGCCGGCGTCTGAGGACGAGGAGGCCGCGCATGATGCAAAATAACAAGACGGCCGCGCGCCTTTTTGCCGCGCCGTTTGCCATCTGGGCCGCGATTTTCATCGTGCTGCCCCTGTTTTTCGTGCTCTGGCACGGCCTGACGGACGCGGATGGCGCCTTCACGCTGGCAAATCTCGCTGAAGCCGTGCAGATTGAGTACTTAAAGGCCCTCGGCCTTTCCGTCGAGCTCGCGCTC
The DNA here is from genome assembly GCF_051886055.1 of Mitsuokella apri. Classification (NCBI taxonomy): domain Bacteria; kingdom Bacillati; phylum Bacillota; class Negativicutes; order Selenomonadales; family Selenomonadaceae; genus Mitsuokella; species Mitsuokella apri. Next base: position 34,294 of record NZ_JBJEXT010000009.1, read on the forward strand.
ATCAGCACAATCGTCTGCCTCGTGCTAGCGTATCCTCTTTGCCTGATTCTGCAGGAAATCAAAAAAGGCAGGATGCTGCTGATTTTCCTGCTGTTCCTGCTGCCGCTCTGGATGAATTCGCTCTTGACGACCATGGCCTGGCAGACGATTCTCGAGAAAAACGGCATTATCAACATGGCTTTGCAGGCTCTCGGGCTCCCGACGATGGCCCTTATTAATACGCCGCTCGCCATCGTCATCGGCATGGTCTACAACTTCCTTCCTTATATGGTACTGCCCTTATACGTTTCGCTTTCGCATATTGACAAAAGCATCATTGAGGCCGCACATGACCTCGGCGCGGGCAAATGGCAGACGTTCCGCCGCATCATTTTTCCGCTGTCCGTGCCCGGCGTCGTCAGCGGCTGCACGATGGTCTTTATCCCGGCCCTCACGACCTTCGTTATCAGCGCGCTGCTTGGCGGCAACAAGATTCTCCTAATCGGCAATATCATTGAGCAGGAGTTCACGGCGGCCTATGACTGGCAGCTCGGCAGCGCCCTTTCGATGATTCTCATGGTCTTCATTATCCTGAACATCGTGCTTGAGGCCTTTGCCGACCGCGGTGCGAAGAAAAAGGAGGCCGAAGCTAGATGAAACATTTGAAGAAACTTTATCTCGGCCTGATTATCCTGTTCCTCTACGCGCCGATTCTCGTGCTCATCGCGCAGTCGTTCAACGCGAGCCGTTACCGCGGCCATTGGACGGGCTTCACGCTTGAGTGGTACACGAAGCTCTTTGAAAGCGAGGAAATCATCGACGCGTTCCTGAATACCCTGACAATTGGCCTGACCGCGGCCTTTTTCGCGACGCTTCTCGGACTCATCACGGCCCTTGCCATGCGCCGTTTTTCAAAGAAAAGTCAGCTTGCATTCCGCGGTCTTGCCAATATCCCGCTTTTAAACGCCGACATCGTCACGGGCATCGCCTTGATGCTCTTATTCCTCGGCTTTGGCCTGCGCCTTGGCTACGACACGATTCTCATGGCCCATGTCGTCATCAATCTGCCGTACGCGATGCTCTGCATCCTGCCGCAGGTGCTCGGACTCAACAATGTCTGCTACGAAGCGGCCCTCGACCTCGGCGCGACGCCGTTTCAGGCCTTCCGCAAGGTCATCCTGCCGGAGCTGCGGCCCGGCATTGCCGCGGCGTTTCTCTTGTCCTTTGCCATGTCGGCCGATGACTTCATCGTCACGTACTTCACGAAGGGCGCGGGCATCGACACCTTGACGACGGCGATTTACGCACAGCTGAAGCTCGGCATCCATCCCGAGATGTACGCGCTCTCGACCCTGTTCTTCGTCGGCGTCATCGCCTTTGTCGCTTTGCTGATGGTCAACTGGAAACTCCTGCGCCGCCATCAGAGAAAGGGGCTGCTCGATGACTAACATGACTAAGTTTTATAAATGGAAATACCTCGTGCTCGTCGTGGCCATGCTCAGCACCCTGCTTTTTGCCGGCTGCGACGCCCTGAGCGAGGACAGCGAAGAGTCGGAGGGCGAGGACACGCTCTACATCTACAGCTGGGGCGACTACCTCGACCCCGAGGTCATCACGCAGTTCGAGGAGGAGACGGGCATCCACGTTGTGCTCGACGAATACGACACGAACGAGAGCATGTACCCGCGTGTCAAAGAGGGCGCGACGAGCTACGATCTCATCTGCCCGTCCGACTATATGATTCAGAAAATGGCCGAAAACGACCTGCTGCAGCCGCTCGACTACGCGAAGCTGCCCAACGCGAAAAAATACATCGGCAAGGCCTTCCTCGCGCAGGCCGAGTCGTACGACCCGGGCAACCGCTATTCCATCCCGTATTGCTGGGGCACGGTCGGCATCATGTACAACACGAAAATGGTCGATGGAGACGTCGACAGCTGGTCCGTGCTGTTTGACCCGAAGTACAAAGACGAAATCCTCATGCAGGATTCCGCGCGCGATGCCTTTATGATTCCGCTGCGCCTGATGGGCGAGTCGATGAACACAAAAGACTCCGCGACGCTTGCAAAAGCCCGCGACATGCTGATTGCCCAGAAGCCCCTCGTGCAGGCCTACGGCGTCGATGATATCCGCGACAAACTCGCCTCGGGCGAAGCCGCGCTCGGCGTCATCTACTCGGGCGAGGCCATCAACCTCATAAAGGCCAATCCGGACCTCGCGTTCTGCGCCGCGCCGAAGGAAGGCACGAACCTCTGGATGGACGGCTGGGTTATTCCGAAAAACGCCAAACACGTCGAAAACGCCCACCGCTTCATCGACTTCCTCTGCCGCCCCGACATCGCCGCCAAAAACTTCGAAGCCCTCGGCTACTCCACGCCGAACATTGCCGTCGAAGAAATTGAAGCCGACGACATGGACGAAGAAGAACGCGAAATCGCCTTCCCGGATGAGGAAACGTATACGGGACAGGAGACGTATCAGTACCTTGGCGAGGCTGTCGACAAGCTCTATACCAAGCTTTGGCTGCAGGTCAAAGTCGAATAAGATTGCCGAAAATCGGCAGATGTGATATAATAAAGTCGACAAAAGGATATAAGTCGTCCATGCGACGCACGAAAGCCCCCAGAACGGCCATTCTGGGGGCTTTCTATGTCATTTTGCCTTTATAGCAGGGCGACACGTTCCGCGGGTTGGCTGTCAGTTAGTCCCTGTCCAGCCATTTGCAGATGAAGTGACAAACAACACCTGTAGAAAAGGCATTTGGCTATTGCAGTCAAATGCCTTTTCCAATATAATAGAGTAGCAATGAATTTTATGCCGGCACCGCAGTGCCGGTTTTCTCTATACTATGACACGAAGACACTTAGAAAGGATGGCCGCAGATGCAGAAGTTCCGGATTATTCCGAGTCAGAAGAATATGTTCTGGCAGCTGGTGCAGGGGATGCGCCTTGAAGAGGGGGAGAAAGCCCTCTTGAAGGCCGCGACGATCCGCCATGTGGAGGTCTGCACGCACACGAACAGCTGGGAAATCGCGCTGATGACGCAGACGTATATCCCCGAGGAACTCCTCAAAAACGCCGCGGACCAGATTGCAGAGAAGTGCCAGCTCTCTTCGTGTGTCTTCTATCAGGACGTCGTGAACGTCGAAGACGCCCTCGGCAAAATCTGGAACCGCCTTGTCTACGAGACCTCAGAGGGCAATCCGACCGTCTATGAGCTTTTAAAGCGCTCAAAATACACGGTCGACGGCGCGCACATTGTCATCGACGTGCCGGGCGAGCTCGGCGGCGAAATCATGCGCGCGCACTCGGTCACGCAGGTCATGAGCGGCCTTATCGAACAGAAACTCGGCTACCGCTGCCGCGTCGAATGCGAGGCCAGCGAGGAAGTCCTGCAGAATCTCGAAGTCGACGAATCCTTCAGCGACCCCGACTACTGCGAAGCCCTGCGCCGCGTCAAGAAGCAGCGCGAAAAAGAAGAGGCTGCCGAGGAAGACTACTCGGCCATCACGCCGGACGAAATGGAAGGCGTGCCTGCGCCTGTATATAATAGGAAGGAAACTGCTCAAAACGCGCCGGCTCCGAAGGCCGCAAACGCCGCCAAAGCCCCGCAGACAAAAGTCGGCAAGCCCAAGAAAACGGCCAAAAAGTCGAAGCTGCCCGAAAACGGCCCGATCATTGTGCCGAATCACGGCGACCTCATCTTCGGCAAGGGCATGTCCGGCAAATTCCACAAGATCGACGAGCTTTCGGGCGAGACGAAGAATGTCATCATCGAGGGCACAATCGGCGAGGGTCCGGGCTCGGGCCTCAGGACCATCGAGTTCAAGACGGGCACGAAGCTCCTGACGTTCTGTATCTCCGACGACACGAACGGCATCGCCTGCAAGAAATTCTTCATGAAAAGACGCGGCAGAGGCGCCGTTCAGGAAGACTACGACACCATCATGGGGCAGCTCAAAGAGGGCATGCGCGTGTGCGCCCACGGCGACGTCCGCTTCGATACGTATATGAACGAATACGTCCTCTTCATCGACAGCATGACGAAGAAAGAAGTCAAGCCGCGCGAAGACCACGCGGAAGTCAAACGCGTTGAACTCCACGCCCACACGACGATGAGTAGCATGGACGCCGTCGTCTCCGTCAAAAACCTCATTAAGACCGCCGACCGCTGGGGCTGGCCGGCCGTGGCCGTCACGGACCACGGCGTCGTGCAGGCTTTCCCGGACGCTGCCAAGGCCCTCAAGGACTGCAAGACGGACCTCAAGGTCATCTACGGCATGGAAGGCTATCTTGTCCAGAGCGACCCGCTGCAGAAACGCGCAAACCACATCATCATGCTCGCGAAAACCCCGAACGGCCTCAGGAACCTCTACCAGCTCGTATCCCTCGCACACCTCAAGTATTTCCACCGTCAGCCGAGACTGCCGAAGCACATCATCGAGGAATACCGTGAAGGTTTGCTCATCGGCTCGGCCTGCGAAGCCGGCGAACTCATCCGCGCCATCGAGGAACAGCGCCCTGACGAGGACCTCTTAAAAATCGCCTCGTTCTACGACTACCTCGAAATCCAGCCGATTCACAACAACGACTTTTTAAAACGCAGCGACAAATACCCGGACATCCAGACCGACGAAGACCTCATCAACATCAACCTCAAAGTCGCCGAAATCGCGAAAAAACTCGGCAAGCCCCTCGTCGCGACCTGCGACGTGCACTTTCTGAACCCGGAGGACAGCATCTACCGCGCAATTCTCATGAAAGGCAAGGGTTTTGACGACGCCGAGAAACAGCCGCCGCTTTATCTGCGCACGACGGACGAGATGCTGGCAGAATTCTCGTATCTCGGCGAAGAAGCGGCCTACGAGGCCGTCGTGACGAATCCGCGCAAAATCGCCGACCAGATCGAGCGCTTCAAGCCGATTCCGGACGACCTTTACTCGCCGCAGATTCCGGGCGCCGACGACGAGATCCGCGAGATGTCCTACAAAAAAGCCCGCGAGATGTACGGCGAAAACCTGCCGAAAATCGTCGAAGACCGCCTCAAGCAGGAATTAAAGCCGATCATCGCACATGGCTTCTCCGTGCTGTACCTCATCGCGCAGCGCCTCGTCAAGAAATCCAACGACGACGGCTACCTCGTTGGCTCGCGTGGTTCCGTCGGCTCGTCCTTCATCGCGACGATGACGGGCATCACCGAGGTCAACCCGCTGCCGCCGCACTGGCGCTGCCCGAAATGCCAGTACAGCAAATTCATCACGGACGGCTCCTACGGCTGCGGCTACGACCTTCCCGACAAAGTATGCCCAGTCTGCGGCGAACCTCTTATCAAAGACGGCCACGACATCCCGTTTGCCGTCTTCCTCGGCTTCGACGGCGACAAAGTCCCGGATATCGACCTGAACTTCTCGGGTGCCTATCAGCCAGTTGCCCACAAATACACGGAAATCCTCTTTGGCAAGGACAACGTCTATAGAGCAGGCTCCATCCAGACCGTCGCCGACAAGACGGCGTTTGGCTACGTCAAGAAATTCTTCGAGGAAAAGGGCGTCAAGAAGCACATTTCCTACATTGATAAAATGGCCCATGGCTGCATGGGCGTCAAATCGACGACGGGCCAGCATCCGGCCGGCATCATGGTCGTGCCGCGCAACATGGACGTCCACTTCTTCACGCCGATTCAGCACCCGGCCAACGACATGAACTGCGGCACCATCACGACCCACTTCGATTATCACTCCATCAGCAGCCGACTCGTCAAGCTCGACATCCTCGGCCACGATGACCCGACCGTCATCAAGATGCTCGAAGACCTCACGCACCGCGACCCGAAGACGATTCCGTTTGACGACGTCGCGACGATGTCGATTTTCAATTCCACGCGGGCCCTCGGCGTCACACCCGAAGAGCTCGGCGCGACGAGCGGCACCTTCGGCATTCCGGAGTTCCGCACGCCGTTTACGCGCCAGATGATCGACGACACGCAGCCGGACGTTTTCTCCGACCTTGTGCGCATTTCAGGATTCTCGCACGGCACGGACGTCTGGCTCGGCAACGCGCAGGACCTGATCCGAAGCGGTCAGTGCACCATCAAAAACGCCATCTCCGCGCGCGATGACATCATGATGTACCTCATCCACAACGGCATCGACCCGCTGCTTTCCTTCAAGACGATGGAAAAAGTCCGCAAGGGCAGGGGCATCGCGCCGGAGGTCGTCGAAATCCTCCGCAAGGGCGGCATCCCCGAGTGGTTCATCGAATCGTGCCAGAAAATCAAATACCTCTTCCCGCGCGCCCACGCGACGGCCTATGTCATGATGGCCTACCGCATTGCCTACTGCAAGGTCCATTATCCGCTCGCGTACTACGCCGCGTATTTCTCCATCCGCGCCGCCGAATTCGACGCCAACGTCATCGCGCGCGGCAAGGACTACGTAGGGGAGCAAATAAGGAACCTCGAAGCCATGGCAAAAGAAAAAAAACTTGACGCCAAGCAGAACGCGACGCTCATCGTCCTGCAGCTCGCATGGGAAATGTTCCTGCGCGGCTTCACCTGCGAATACGTCGACCTCTACCGCTCGGATTCTACGAAATTCATCATCGACGGCAACGCCCTGCTGCCGCCGATTGCCTCCCTTGCCGGCATGGGCCAGAAAGCCGCGCAGGGCATCGTCGAAGCCCGCAAAGAAGGCTCCTTCACCTCCATTGAAGACCTCCGCCGCCGCTCCGGCATCTCCAAAACCAACGTCGAAATCCTAAGAAACCACGGCTGCCTTGACGGCATGAGCGAAAGCGACCAGATCGCCCTGTTCAGCTGAGGGGGATAAGTGTGTCGGATGTCCTTGTCAATTCTCGCAAATAGCTATATAATGATATATATTTGACATACACGAAACAATTTAGGGGACACAGGGGGAATTGTCTTTTGAATATCAGGATTCTTGTAGCGGTGCACAAGCCCTACTGGATGCCGGCGGATGACTGCTATCTTCCGCTTCATGTCGGCCATAAGGGGAAGGCCGACCTTGGCTTTCAGGGCGACGACACCGGCGACAACATCAGCGCGAAGAACCCGCACTACTGCGAGCTCACGGGCCTTTACTGGGCGTGGAAAAACATGCCCAAAGACGTCGAGTACCTCGGCCTTGTGCACTATCGCCGCTATTTTACGCGCCATGAAGTGCATCATGTCGAGAAACGCAAGGCACAGGTCCTGACGCAGGCTGACTTTGAGCAGCTTCTGCAGCAGGCTCCTGTCATCGTGCCGGGCAAACGCCGCTACTACATCGAGACAAACCGCTCCCACTACAACCATGCCCATCACACGGACGGCCTCGACCTCGCCGAGACCATCATCCACGAACAGTGTCCCGAGTACGACGAGGCCTTTAAGACCGTCATGAACCGTACCTGGGCCCATATGTTCAACATGTTCGTCATGCGCCGCGACCTCTTCGACGCCTACTGCAGCTGGCTTTTCGCCATCCTCGGTGAGCTCGAAAAACGCGTCGACATCACGGGCTGGAACACCTATGAGTCACGCATCTTCGGCTTCGTTTCCGAGAGGCTTCTTGACGTCTGGCTCGAACACAATCACATCGACTACGTTGAGCAGAATGTCTCCTTCCTTGAGCCGCAGAACTGGCTCAAGAAAGGCGGCATCTTCCTCAAACGGAAATTCATCCCCGAGTGGGGCAGCCAAAAGCACAAGGAGGCAAAGAGTTGAAGCAGCAGTATCCACGTTACGTCGCGCCGCTCCTGTTCCTTGCCACCGACTATCTGGCCATTCTCTTAGCGGAGAAACTGGCCCTCTGGGTGCGCAACCTGACCGTCACGTACCACATCGGCTCTGGCTACATCTACTTCTGGGTTCCGGTTGTCTTTCTCGTCTTTTTAGCGCAGTCGCAGGTCTATACCAAGATGCAGTCGCTGCTGGATTCCTCGAAGAAAATCTTCTACGCACTGCTCTACGGCATCGTGGCCTGCATTGCGCTTTTGTATTTTTTCAAGGAAAGTGTCGTCGTCTCGCGCCTCTACGTCGGCCTGTTCAGCATCTTCGTGATCTTCACGGTCTTTGGCCTGCGTTACGCCCTGAGGCTCTTCCTCAAAAAGGCCCATCTGCTCTACACGCCTGTAATCCTCATCGGCGCGGGCAAGACGGCGGAGCGCGTCCTGCGCTTTTTCCGCATGGACCTTGGCTACCGCTATGACATCACGGGCATCATCGACGACCATCCGATTTCGAAAAAAGTCTCCGAGAAATTCCTGCTCTACGGCAGATTTGACGAGGCCGAAGCCATTGTCCGCGACTCCGGCATTCAGGACGTCATTATCACGGCACCGGGACTCAAGAAAGAGCAATTGCAGCACCTCATTGAACAGATTCAGCCGTATGTGCGCAACATCTCCTGCGTCCCGGACCTCATCGGCACCCCAATGGCCGGTGTCGAAGCCCAGGTCCTGTTCAGCGAAGAGATCCTCATGCTCACGATGAAGAACAACCTCGCGAGCCGCTGGAACCGCTTTGTCAAACGCGTCTTCGACCTTGTCTGCACCATTTGCGGTAGCATTCTGATTTCGCCGATTCTCATCGTCCTGACTATCATCGTGGCCATCAACAACAAAGGCCATGTGATTTTTGCGCATCAGCGTGTCGGCAAAAACGGCGTGCTGTTCCCGTGCTACAAGTTCCAGACGATGATTCCAAATGCGCAGGAAGCCCTCGAGAAATACCTCAAGGAAAATCCCGCAGCCCGCAAAGAGTGGGAAGAGAACTTCAAGCTCGAGCACGACCCGCGCGTCACGAAGCTCGGTGCGTTCCTCAGAAAGACCAGCCTCGACGAGCTGCCGCAGCTATGGAACGTCATCAAGGGCGACATGAGCCTCGTCGGTCCGCGCCCGATTGTCACCAAAGAAATCGAGCGCTACGGCGACAACTTCCGCGAGTACAGCATGGTCCTGCCCGGCATCACCGGCATGTGGCAGGCCAGCGGCCGCAGCGACACCACCTACGAAGAGCGTGTCGCTATGGATACCTGGTACGTGCATAACTGGTCTCTTTGGGTGGATTTGATGTATCTGTTTAAGACCGTTAAGGCGGTGTTCTGCGGCAAGGGAGCGTATTGATACGTTATCGAATTCAGGATAGGAAAGGTAAAATAGATGCGAGTTTTGCAGGCAACTGTTGCCAATGACAAAGGCGGCTTAACGGGATATATTCTTAACAACTATCGTCGAATCGATAAGAGTAAATTCCAGTTCGATTTTATCACGTATGACGATCATCTTGACTTTCAGGATGAAGTCACCAGTTTAGGCGGTAAAATATACAAATTTCCGCATCCGACGAAATTTTATCAATACTATAAGAAGCTAAAAGACATTCGCGATGAAAATGGTTACAAAATCATTCATTTTCATATGTCATATGCCAATATCGTACCGATTGTGGCAGCTAAGTTAGCCGGCTTCCCGAGGATTATCATTCATTCGCATAGCACTGGCCTGGATACGCCATCGTATCTTGTCAGACAGGTAAAAATATGCCTGCATAAGCTGGGCAAACATCTTCTTCCGCTGCTTGCTACGGATTATTTGGCATGTTCAGAATTGGCAGCACAATGGATGTATCCCCACGGGCTGTTGAAGAAAAAAAAGCATCGCGTCATGTATAATGCGATAGATCTAGCACGGTTTCGCTTTGATAGTACAGTTCGTCAGCAGACAAGAAGCAAATTGGGCATTCCGGACGACTGCTATGTTGTCGGCCATGTTGGGCGTTTTACCTACCAAAAGAATCATGAGTTTCTAATTGATGTGTTTGATCAGGTGTGCAGGTTAAATCCTAAAAGTCTTTTGTTGTTGATAGGAGATGGGCCGGACCGCCCCCAGATTGAGGAAAAGGTAAAGACTCTTAATTTATCGGATAAGGTCAAATTCCTGGGGCAGCAGGCCGATATATCGTCATTCTATCAAGCGATGGATGTCATGGTCCTGCCATCGCGTTTCGAAGGTTTGTGCATTGTTGCCATCGAAGCGCAGATGGCAGGGCTTCCGTGCGTATGCTCGGAAGCCCTGCCACAAGAGACAAAAGTCTCTTGTGACTTTACATATAAACCATTATCGGACTCAGCAGAAAGCTGGGCTGAGTGTGTATTGGAGAAAAAAGGCGTAGTGCGCAAAGATCAGACGGAAGCACTGCGGAGAGCTGGATATGATTCATATGCTGAAATAAAGAGGATAGAACGTTTATATACCTAAATTTGATGAGTTAAGATCTTGAGTATTCAACTGTGTTTTACGGGACTAATTATGAAAAAATTAAGTAGTAAAGATATTAAAGAATATGAGTTAAAAATATTGCTGTCACTTCAGGAGTTTTGTAAAAAAAATAACTTGCGTTTTTATCTAAGTGGAGGAACGCTTTTGGGGGCTATTCGTCACCATGGATTTATCCCTTGGGATGACGATATAGATGTTTGCATGCCTCGGCCGGATTATGAAAAAATGATCGACATATATTCCAATGATCATCAACAGTATTGCCTGAGAGCAATGCGATTAGGTAATTTTACGGCTCCTTTTGCAAAACTAGTAGATACGAATACACAGATTAGCGCTCAATATACGACTGATGAAATCAATAGTCAACTTTGGATTGATATTTTTCCTGTCGATGGGTTACCTGAATCCATATCCGATGTAGAAAAAATTTATAAAAAGTGCGATTTTTATCGACGTATCTATTTAATAGCAGATGCAAAACTAGGAGAAGGGAAAACCACATTCCATAAGTATGGTAAATATATATTAAAACCTTTATCTAATCTCTATGGAAAAAGCCGCTGCGTTAAAAAGATTGAAGATATTGCTCGTCAATATCCTTATCAAAACTATCAATATGTTGGCGCCATCACTTGGGGGCTTTATGGTGTTGGTGAACGCATGCTGAAAAGCGAGTTTGAAAAACAGGTTATGGTAGAATTCGAAGGACATCAATTTCCTACATTCTCCTGTTGGGATTCATACTTGCGTGGTCTATATCATGACTATATGCAGCTGCCACCTGTAGAGAAGCGGCAGACACACGATATGGAAGTATATGTGAAGGATTGAAGATTGATGAATATAGCAGTTATCTTTGCCGGCGGAACCGGCAAAAGGATGAACACAAAGTCAAAGCCGAAGCAGTTCCTAGAAATGCATGGAAAACCGGTTTTGATTTATACATTAGAGAACTTCGAAAACCATCCGATGATTGATCATATCGTCTTAGTCTGTTTAGCGGGCTGGATTGAATATGCGGAAGATTTGTTAAAGAAATTCGGCATCAAGAAAGTCAGCAAGATTGTTCCAGGTGGAAAAAACGGCCAGGAGTCAATTTATCATGGTGTTCGAGCAGCTGAGCAGCTATATGGTGGGGATAATGTCGTATTGATTCATGATGGTGTCCGGCCTTTGATTAACGATGAAATCATTACGGACTGTATCAAAACGGCACAGGAACATGGCAATGCCATAACGGTATCTCCTGCTATTGAAACGATTTTCTTGAAGAATAAAGATACAAATTGCGTGGGGCAGATATTCGAACGTTCGAAATGCGAAATGGCTAAGGCTCCGCAGTGCTTTAAACTTCAGGATATCTATGAGGCTCATGAAAAAGCTCGTCAGGAAGAATTATTCGATTTCATTGATTCAGCCAGCCTGATGCAGCATTATGGATATTCCTTATATACAGTGGAAGGTCCTGCAGAAAATATCAAGATCACCACGCCGTCGGATTTTTATATTTTCCGGGCGATTATGGATGCAAAAGAGAATTTGCAGATTTTGGGCTTGTGAGGAACGAATATGGATATGAAACATAAAGTGCTGGAAGAAGATTTGAATGCTATCTGCCGGACAGAGAGCATTCAGTGGGAAAAGCTTCGCAATAAGACCATCCTCGTGACCGGTGGTACGGGATTGATTGGTTCTACATTGATTAAAGCATTGCTGTATGCTGACCAGAAAAAAGATCTGAATCTCTGCATTCTGGCATTGGTACGCAATCACGATAAAGCAGAAAAGATGCTGGGACAGGAAAAACAGCATCTTAAGTTTATTCTTGGCAGTGTAGAGTCTTTGCCGCAGATTACGGAATCGGTGGACTATATCGTTCATGGAGCCAGCCCTACGGCCAGCCTGTTCTTTGTGGAGCATCCAGTTGAGACCATTCAGATTGCTGTACATGGTACAGAGAACATGCTGGAGCTTGCCAGAGAGAAAAAGGTCGAAAGCATTGTCTACCTTTCCAGCATGGAAGTTTATGGTGCACCACATGAAGATACGTTGATTCCGGAATCTCAGGGATGCACGCTGGATTCTATGGTCGTTCGGAGCTGTTATCCAATAGCAAAACGCCTTTGCGAAAATCTCTGTGCCAGTCATCATCAGGAATATGACGTTCCGGCAAAAGTTGTTCGTCTGGCTCAAACCTTTGGTCCCGGCGTTTTAAGAGATGATCGACGCGTCTTCGCTGAATTCGCCCGAGATGCTATGGAAGGGCATGATATTGTCTTGCAGACGACTGGTACCAGCAAGAGAGAGTATCTGTATACTGCCGATGCAGTCACAGCAATCCTGACGGTCCTTCTCACGGGTGAGTCGGGAGAAGCCTATAATGCCGGCAATCCTGCGACATACTGCAGCATAACAGAAATGGCGAAGCTCGTAGCAACGGAAATCGCCGAAAATAGGATCAAGGTTCAGCTGCCACAAAACGTAACGGATAATAACTTTAAATTCCCCCCCCCTCATCACTTACATTTGGATGTAAATAAGCTAAAAAAATTGGAATGGGAACCGACAAAAAATTTGAAAGAGATGTACCTGCGCATGATGTCAGCAATGGGGATGTAAATTTTATGATTAATAAAAAATCTAATATAGGCTGTGTTATAGTTACCTTTAACAGACTCGAAAAGTTAAGAAAAACTTTGAGTAGTTATGCTACGCAAAAAGTATTACCCCTTTATATAATTGTAGTTAATAATGCTTCTACAGATGGAACTGATGAATATCTTGAAGAATGGAAACATATTGACGAGGGCTTTAAAAAGGTAGTAGTGACTTCGCCAACTAATATTGGTGGAAGTGGAGGGTTTTATTTAGGAGAACAGGAAGCACTTAAAATGGATGCTTCTTGGATTATGATAGCTGATGATGATGCTTATCCGCAAAATGATTACTTAGAGGGAATGCAGCAATATATTGATACTCATGATAATCAAAAAATTGCCGTCATATGTGGAAAAGTAAAGCAGCGTAATTCTTACATAAACTTTCATAGAGGAATATGGAAATCCAAATGGGCAGTTGATTTTTATACTGCTGTACCTCCTGAGTCTTATCAAAAGGATGAATTTTATCCTGATTTTGTATCGTATGTAGGCATTCTTCTTAATAAGGAAAAATTAAAACAAGCAGGGTTAGTAAATAAGGATAATTTTATATGGCATGATGATATAGAGCATATTTTTAGACTTAGTAAAACTGGAAAAGTAATCTGTATTCCTAAGTATGAGATCGTTCATGATGTAGATGATACGCACAATGGCTTAAGCTGGAAATCGTATTACGGATATCGCAATAGCTTAAATTTTTTTAAAAGACATTTCCCGACTCATTATCCATTTATAATCTTTACTTTGGCTTGCAAGACCCTATTAATACCATTAAAAGGGAAATCATTAAAAGAGATGAAAGTCCGATTTTCTGCCATAAAAGATAGTTTATTAGGATATGTAGGAAAACATAACCTATATAAACCTGGGTGGAAACCATAAAATTTCTTAAAAGCAGGTGATGGATAAAACAATGTATAAATTTGCACAATATTTTAGACATATTTCAGTTTATGATTGGCAATGTATCACTTTAGGATTAGCCGTATTTTTCTTACCATTTCATAAAATACACCAGACTTTTTCACTATCTCTTATGGGGAGTATGGGGGGAAAATTATCAATTTATCCTGTCTTAATTGGAATGCTTTTTTTCATATATCAATGTGTAAAGCAAAGAAAAGTTTTTATTCCAAAGATATGTGTTCTCTTTCTTCTTATTTGTCTTTTATGGCAAATTATTTCTTTGGTACATGGATTGTATATTTTTCCAGCATGGCAGGAAATATCTGCAAATCGATTTAACAAACTGGGATTTGTAGTCTCTCGTTTAGCCGATAAGGGCATTGCCATAGATATGCTGTCTGTTGGGCATGTTTGGTGGTTAGTAAAACTTATTCTGACGCATGTCTTAGGATATTGCGCAACTTATGGTGTAGTGATTTGGATCATCGCATTATTCTATCAAAATAGAGAAAAACCTCTTAGGGCATTTCGTTACGGTATATTAGGTAGCGCAATTATTTGCGTTCTATATTCTATTGTTGAATTCATGTACCTTCTGGGTAGTTATGATGCGATGGTGGTTTTAGCACATATTAATCCTCTGATTTATGATGTTGGTATCGCTCATGGATGGTGGCCGCCGTTGTTAGGTGGCAATAGAGTACGCTCGATGTTTGCTGAGCCAGCTTATATGGCACTTTATTTGACTGTCTCAATTCCTGTCCTTTATGCACAGATATACAAAGCTAAAACAAAAAAATGGTTTTGGAAAATTTTGTTTGCCATCCAGCTTTTTATGATGTGGGGCACGAACAGTAAAACTGCCATGGGAATTCTGCTGGCTGAAGGATTGGCAGCTATCGTATTTATTTACTTACGTAGAACTCATTTGTCACTCAAGCAACTCTGTTGGCCATTAGTGGGGCTCATGATTTTATGTAGTGTCGGCATAGGTTTGAATTGGATTTTCCAACATCGTTATGCCGTTGACTACGATTTACTCTCTATCGAGTCAGATAATACTGTGACCTTAAAGATAACGAATAAGAGTGATACTGTTTGGGAAAAAAGGACGGGTATTAATCTTACAAGTGCTTGGTTCACGGATGATTGGCAGGATGAATGTGGCAGAATCGATATCCCATTAGATACGACACTTTTTCCACGACAGAGCTGCATTGTTACGGTCAAACTCCCTGAACCAATTAGCAGGGATGATTATCCGAATGTCGTAATGGAACTGGCGGCAAATAATGATTTTCAAAGTGACGTAAGGCTTGCAGGCCAAGGCGCATCGAAATTTTCTTTACGCTGGGATCAGGACCATTGGCTTGATAAAGGTGAATCTACTGTAAAAGACAATAAGATGACTGCTTTGACATCCAAGACAGAGGGCAGTAATCAGCAGCGATACGGGCTTATGTATGTGGAAACGTTAATCGGTCGTGATCATCCCATCCTTGGGGTAGGTGGACAGGATTTAAAGCAAGCATATTTTGTTTCATATCTTCCGGAATGGCTGTTAAAAAACAGAGAGATTCAGTTGTGGATTACATATCAGCAAACGAAAGGATTCTTAAAATCCGGTTTTCCAATCATCAGCGATTATACACACCAGTTTGCTAGCTATGGAATTGTTGGTTTCGTCTTGTTTTTACTGCCGTCTTTTTATGGCTTGTTTCTTTTATTCAAAAAAAGAGTCTATTGGTTAAAGGCCAAATCTCAAGAATATATGTATATTGCAATTTTTGGGATCAGTTATTTTGGCCTGATGGTTTCCTTCGTTGGTGGTAATTCCACACAGCTTTATATTTATTGGCTGTTACTTGGTGTCTTACTTGGCTATTACGGAACGCTAGGGTGTAAGGATAGAAATTAACGATGTAATTTCTCGCGTACTTTTGTGATAGCCATATCAATCATAGGATCTTTTTGGAGCAGCAGGTTGCCGCCATAAATAAGGCAGCCTGCTGCTATTATTATGAGCGTATGCAGGATACTGGGAGCCAGGTACATACTTAGTAGCCATGTGATGGCAAGCATGATAAGGCCGCTGGGCAAGTATTTGAGGGCAAGACGGCTGATTTCTGCGATGGAGAAGACGCTGCGGACAAGATAGAATTGAACGGCTGTGACGGTGATTTCAGCGATTAGAGAGGCAATGGAAGCACCAATAGACTGGTACATAGGAATCAAGAAGAGATTGAGCAGGAAGTTGACGACAGCGCCGCAGACAACGGTGATCGTCAGTTTGTTCTGCTGGTTTGTCGGCACCATGTATTGGATGCCGGTGACGTTGCTGAGACCGATGGCGATGACAAGGCCGCTGAGAATCTGCATAAGTGGTATGACTTTGTCGTAGCCCGGTCCGAAGAACCATGGCACGAAGTTGTAGCTGATGGCGATAAAGCCGCAGAACATGGGAATGGTCAGGAACCAGACAAATCGGTAGGAGCGCATCATATATGTCTTGATCGTCTCGATCTCGTTATGAGCATAGGCATAAGCAATGCGGGGCAGCATGACCGTGCCAAGGGATGTTACGATGGTCAGGGAGAGCTTTACGACCTTTTCAGCCTGCTCGTAATAGCCGTTTTCCAGAGGGGAGCCAGTCATGACGCCAATCATTGTCTTGTCGAGAACGGTATAAACCTGAATGGCGACCTGCGGCAGGAACATCTGGACGATGATGAAGAAGTTGCGGAAAGGCTTGATTTCCTGCAATTTGACCGGATGCAGGTATTTCAGCAGATAGAGCCATATGGAGAGTCCGGAGAGGATGTTCATCATGCCGATTAAGCAGACATATTTATTGAGGTCTTCCGGTGTGTGAATCAGGACGAAGATCATGATGATGCTGATGATCTTGATGACAAAATTGCGCAACACAATCTTGCCGAACTCTTCAAGACCCTGGAAGAACCAGGAGATGTCAAAGAGTACGGCAATGATATTCAGTGCCTGATACCAGTAGATGATGTGATCACCAGAGAAGCTGGATACAACCATATAGTAAAGAAAGAGGCTTAATCCGACCAGCAAACAGCGGATCAGATTGACTTCATAAAACGTCCGACTCTGCATATGCGGATTGTCCTGATGATAGGCAATCTCGCGCTGCGCGTAGTCTGCAACGCCGAGAGAGGCCAGCAGAATGAAATACGATACAATGGAGTAGGTATAGCTGTATGTACCAATACCAGCCGGCTCCAGTACGCGCGACAGATACGGTGTTGTAACAAAAGGCGTGATGAGTAGCAAGAGCTGATAGCTGACGTTGTAGATATAGTTCTTCGAGACACTTTTTGACATCTGATTTTCTCCTAATCTGGTTGTAAATATATACTATATATATCATATTTATGAAGAATGGGCAAGAAGAGAAAGCTTATCATCAGACATATATAGACGGATTATTTAATGGTTGCGTGATGATGATATTTTGCATATAATAAAATTGTTACAGTCGAATTATATGTTAGCAGGAAAATTATAAAATGGAGATATACGTATATGTACATTTCTTATCAGATCATAAAAGATAAAATCAATGCAATCATTCAATGTTTTTATCATCAATGGGAAAATTATTATCATAGAGAAAATTGTACTTCAGTATATCAGGATTTGGCACCAAGGGACGATTTGGATTATGATAATAGTGAGTATTTTAAATCGTTATATTGGGCTATTAGACAGGATAATATAAAGAATATTGCTTTAGCAGGACCGTATGGCTCTGGTAAAAGCAGTATTATTGAAACCTTTATATGCCATAATCTACATTTACATACATTGAAGATATCAATGGCTACTTTTATAGAAAATATCGAACATGAATTGGGAATAAAGGAAGAACAAGTAAACGATAAAAATGAAGAAAAGATACAGATAGGAAATAATCAACGTATCGATTTTCAAGAAAATAAAATCGAAGAATGGATATTAAAGCAACTATTCTATAAGGTAAGCTGGAAGAAAATTCCTCAAAGTCGATTTCAGAAAATACGAGATATATCAATATCATCTAGATTAATGATATTTTTGTTGTTATCCCTGTTTGTTGTATTATTCGTATTTGTATTTTTTCCTAAAATATTTGATAATGCTTGGAATTCTATTTTATTAGCTGGCAACAAATTTAATTTTAATTGGCAAGTATCATTAGCATTAATGATACTAATAACAGTTTATTTTGAATGGGTAATGTCTTATATTTCTAGATATTATATGTCTCATGCTAAAATGAAAAAATTAAAGTTTGATCCGATAGAGATAGAGAATAATAATTCTGAAGATAATTCTATATTTGATAATAATTTGGATGAAATATTATATTTTTTCGAGCAAACAAAATATGATATTATTTTCTTTGAAGACTTAGATCGATTACATAAGAATAAAATATTTGTAGAGCTGCGACAATTAAACGAACTCTTGAATAATTATGATGGAATAAATCGGAAAATTTGTTTTGTATATGCCGTTCGGGATGACATATTTACAAGCCAAGACCGTACGAAGTTTTTTGATTATATTATTCCTGTGATTCCGGTAATAAATTCAACAAATTCAAATGAAATATTTCTTCAGTGGACAAAAGATAATAATTTGGAAAACGATTTATCAGAAGAATATATTAATGACATATCTCCTTATATTGATGATATGCGTGTGTTGCAAAATATATTTAATGAATTTTATCTTTATCGTAAAACTCTGGAAAAAGATGGCTTAAATCTTGATCCTGAGAAAATGATGTCTATCGTAATTTTTAAAAATTTATATCCTAAGGATTTTTCGGATATAGAGAAAGAAACTGGTATCATAAAGCAGGCTTTTTTATCAAAATCAGATTGTATAAAAGAAGCTATGAATCAAATAGATAATGAAATAGAAAAATGTAATAATATACTTCAAAATATTGATGATGAGGAACTGATCAGCATAAAGGAAATTAAGTTGGCCATGTTAAACCATTTATCAAATGGAGAAGGAATAGCATATTCAGTAAATGGCCATAACATGGGTGAAATACTGAAAGATGATTTTAATTTTGATAACTTTCATTCAACCAATAATAATATACAGATCCATTACATCCACAATAATGGATCCCCAGACTGGAAACATACATTTTTCGACTACAAGAGTATAGATAAATACATAAAAAGAATTGAAATTTTACATAAAAAGAATAATAAAGATATCGAAGAAATGGAAAAATCAATAGAATGCAAGAAAAAAGACAAAATAAAATTACTAAACAGTTCATTGCAAGATATAATCGAGAAATATGGAATTGAAGGTTTGCCACTGCAAGTAAGGGAAAATAAATTTTTGGTATTTTTATTGAGAAATGGCTATTTGAATGAAAGATATGCAGATTATATTAACTATTTTCAGGCTAACAGTATTTCTGTTCGGGATAAGAATTTCATATTATCCGTGAAGGATAGAGAAAAAGTAAGAAAAGAAGAAGCCCTAGATAATCCAATAAAGATTATTGAGCGGCTTAATGTAGCTGATTTCAAAAGTACCTCGGTATATAATTTCAAGTTAATAGATTCTTTGCTATCATTATCTGATCAAAGTAATAAGACTATTGATAAAATAAATGCGTTTATTGATAAGCTGTCTCTTCTCCAGAGTGACCAATGGAATTTTCTGGATTCATATATAGATGTTTCACAATATAAGCCAAGGCTTTTTTCGTTATTATCCGAACGGTGTCCAAATTTAGTACACGTTATTCTTTTAGAAAGTATACCAGATATCCGTAAAAGGGAATATCTAATAGACGTATTTGAATATGCATCACTCTCAGATTTAGAAAAAATGGATGATAAAGGAGAAGTTTCTAAGTATATTTCATCACAAGGTGACATCTTAAAAAAACTTTCAGAACTACCTTTTGATTCGACTGTTGCTAAGTTAGACGCTCTAAATATCAAATTTGAATCTCTGGATGATGTCGGGGTCAATAATCAGTTATTAAATCATATTTTTTCTCATAATATGTATGAGCTAAGACCCGAGATGATACAATTGATTGCTAAACATGTTAAAGGGAATATACCCGATGATATAGGTAAAAAATATTATACAACAATTTTAGAAATGCCATATGAACCGTTATTAAAATATATTCGCAGTGATATAAGTAACTACATGGAGAATGTCGAACTTCTTGGGGATAATAAATATGAGACCAATCAAGCTGTCGTAGCTTTACTTGACTATAATATTGACAGCAAAGAGACGTGCAAAATATTCTTAGAGCAGCAGATAGAAGTACATTTTGAACATTTTTATGATTGCTACGAAGATGCCTGGGAAGAACATCTGGATACTCTACGGATAATATGGGATACTCTACTCGAAGGTGGGAAAATAGAGCCTCTTTGGGATAATGTCAAACAGTATTATGAGAAATTCAAAATTACACCAGCATTAATCAGCTTCTTATATAAATATGTTTCTAATTTGCCATTGATATCGTTTACGCAAGAAGACGGAGATCAATGGAAATTTATAAAAGACCTAGTTTATTCTGAGTACGTATCTTCTGAAAAACTGGATGTTATTTTGGATAAAATAAATATCAACGATGATGGTGGTTTTATTGATGCAGTTGATATGGACAAATTAAAGATTTTAGTAAAACATAAATCCATAGTATTTAATTTTGATAATCTTGATAAAATTTTACTAAAATCAGATAATGGTTTTGATGCTGCACTTATCTTCGTTGAGAAGAATAGTGAAATGTTCTTAAATATACAAAACAACTTTGATGTTAAATCACATGAGTCATTTATACTTCATTTACTTGATTCAGATATTTTCACAGATCAATATAAATATTCAATAACTGAATGCATGTCAGACAATGATATTACAGAAAATATTGCCAAACATATTGCTTCGAATGTGTCTAAAATACCGCAAAATATTTTTATGAAAATTTGTAGCTATCTTGATGAAAAATCTATAGAGAAATTAATGCTTCAAAATCTGGATAAACTCTCGATAGATGATTTTGATAACTTATTTGAACGAATTGGTGGTAAGTATAGTGGATTTGTAGAAAAGGGAGCTTTCGGTCATGTCAGACTCAGCTATACAGAAAAGAATTGGAAATTAGCAAAGCGATTAGAAGAAGTAGGTTATATTTCAAGCTCGAAACTGGAAGATAAGAAGAAAAGCATTCGGATGATTATAAAGAAAAGGCGTTGACGGAATGATAGAAAAACAATATACTTGTTCAGACAGACAGACAGACAGTAAAGAAAAGAAAGAGCAATATTGAGCTTTTGCGCATCGTTGCGATGCTGATGATCGTCATGCATCATTATGCTGTGCACGGCGGCTGGGCCTTTACGCCGGAGATGAGCGGGAACAAGCTGTTCTTGCAGCTTTTTTCCTGCGGCGGCAAGATTGGCGTTGACATATTTGTCATGATCACGGGCTATTTCATGATTTCGTCGTCATTCAAGCTGAAGAAATTGTGGAAGCTGGTCAGTCAATCTGCTTGCCAGCACGACCTTTGGCATCTATCTGCTGCATGACAGCGACCTGCTTCGCATATATCTCTGGCATCACGTGTTCCATAATGCTGACCTCTACACATCGGCATGGCTGCCCGTGCATGCCGTCTCGACAGTGTTGATCGTTTTCTTTTGCGGGGCGGCCATCGATTATTTACGGATCGTGCTCTTGGAACGTCCGCTTGTCACAAGGCTGTTCCCGCTCTGCGACC